>NZ_JBHUAF010000065.1:0-30313 GCF_042789895.1 Kitasatospora sp. NPDC056783 | reverse complement strand
GCTACCAGGGAAGTTCGGTGGCGTCACCGAACAGGATCCGGTAGAGCGGCCCGTCCTCCGGCTCCTCGTCCGGAGGAATCCTGAAGGGCACGCCGATCTTCGACTCCTCGGCCGAGAGGACGTGGAATCCCGATTCCCGCAGGACCCCGAGGATCCGTGCCCCGGTCGGGTCGTCCGTTTCCACGACCGCGGTCGAGACCACGTTCCGGAAGAACATCCCGCCCCTGTCCACCCGGATCACCATGGCGAACGGGCCGACCATGGACAGCTGCACGAGCCACGTGCGCCGCCGCCCGCCGTCGACCTCCAGGTCGAAGCAGACGTAGTCGTCGAGGTTGGTGCGGTTCTCCGCCCGGGCGATCGCCGAGATCCGGCGGATCGGCTCGGCGTAGGGGTTCCGCTCGTAGCACTCCCCCACGAAGGAGAAGTCCGGGTCGGTGAGGTCGCCGTACGCCCTCGTCGCCCACGTGGACCAGTCGTCCACTCCTTCGGCCTTTTCCACCGGGATTCCCGTCATTCCACTCGTCATTCGCCATCCGTCATGTGTCATCCGTCATTCGCCGTTCACCATTCGCGTTCGCGGCCTACTTGTGGTACGGCGACCCGTGCATTTTACCCTTCTTGGAAGTGACGCGTACGACGCGCTGGAGTTCGCCGTGCATTCCGCGGCCGACCGGGAACGGCATCTTGAACTTCCGCTCGTTTCCGGCTCCGCCCGTCTTGCGGCCGAACGCGTTGGCGAACCGCGTCAGCCGGTCGGCGTGCTTGCTGCTGAGCCAGGTGGACGTGGGCTTGTTGGCCTTCATCCGGTTGGCGTAGTGCGAGGTGCCCAGGATGTGGCCCTGTTGCTGCTGGAAGTTGATCGGCATCTTGTACCGCGCCTTCGCCTCCTTGACGGCCACCTTGGCCGCCTGGATGGTGCGGGACGCCTTGACCGCCTTGACCGCGACCGAGGCCGCCTTCACGACGACGGCCGCTCCGACCGCCGCCGCCACCACCGTGACGGCCATCTCGGCCGCCTTCCCCCAGTTGCCGCTGGCGGCGTAGGAGACCGTGGAGACCGCCGCCGCGATCGAGCCGATCGGGCCGGGGACCACGACGGACACGACCTCTGCCACCTTGGCGACCACCTCGACCGACTTCTTCAGCCACTTGGGCATGCCCCAGTTGCCGTCGAGGTCGGTGCAGTTGACCGGGTCGCCGGTGCAGTAGTCGTACGGGCTCGCGTTGCCGCCGGGGACGGGGTCGATCTGCAGGAACCGGCCGAGGGCCGGGCTGTAGAGGCGGGCACCCATGAGGATGTCGCCGTCCTGGGCCTCGGCGGAGCGCTGCTTGCCGCCGAGCCAGCCGTAGCGGACCAGCTCCTGGCCGTCCTGCGGGATACCGAACTCGTCGAAGTCCAGCACCACCGGCTTGGCCAGGCCGGTGTCGGTGGTGACGACCACCGAGCCGAACAGGTTGGTCAGCTGGAGCTGGACGCCACCGGACTTGCCGGTGGTGGCGACCAGGTCGGCGTCCGGGCCCGACACGTTGCGGGTCAGGGTGCCCTGGGCGGTGTCCTCGACGGTCCAGCGGACCTCGTCGGAGTCGTCCCCGTAGTGGTTCAGCTTCGAGGTCGCGCCGGCCCAGGTGCCGTCGGCCTGCTTCCTGCTGGTGGTGAACGCGGTCGGGCGGTGGGCGGCGTCGACCGTCCACTCCTGCCGGGTGTCCCCCTTCTCCTGGGCGGCGACGCGGTCGTTGGCCCAGTAGGTGTTGGTCGCGCCGGTCGCGGTCCTGACGGTGCGCCCGAAGGCGTCGTAGGCGTAGCCCGCGTCGGTGAGGCGGTCGGCGCTGTCGTAGGTGTGGTTCTCCGCCGTGGCCCCGGCCGCGCTGCACTCGCCGGCCGCCCCGCGAGGGGAGGTCTGCTTGGACAGGCGGTTGGAGTGGGCGTCGAAGGCGTACTGCCGGGTGACGCAGCCGGAGGCGACCGTGGACTGTTCGGCCTTCACCAGCCGGCCGAGCCGGTCGTACCGGTAGGAGCGGGTGGCGGTGGAGCTGGTGTCCTTGGCCACCTGGCCCTGGGTGGAGAGGTCGGTGGTCTGGGACCAGATCACCGTGTTGTCGGAACCGCGGGTGTAGGTACGGCCGGTGGCCTCGCCGACCGAGTTGAAGGTGTCCTTGCGGACGATGCCTCCGGGGTAGGTCTGCTCGACCAGCTGCCCGTCCGGGCCGTACTTCGCGGTGAACTCGCCCGCGATGTCGTCGTTGACGGACGTGACCAGCCCGCGCGGCTCCTTGGCCCGGTCGTAGGTGTAGGTGGTGGACCCGGTCGGGTCGCTCACCTTCACCGGCTTGCCGAAGCGGTCGAACTCCGTGGTGGTCGTCGAGCCGTCGGCGTCGGTGTAGGAGACCAGCCGCCCGAGCGCGTCCGTCACCTTGGTCAGCGACTTGTCGCCGGCCGTCGTCCGCACGACGTCGCCGGTGGCCTCGTCGTACTCGGTGGTGATCTTCGGCAGCGGCTTGCCCTCGTCCGAGGTGATCTCGGTCGAGACGATCCGGTCCAGCGCGTTGTAGGCCGTGACGGTCTTGCGGGACTTGCCCGCGTTGGTCTCGGTCGTCTCCTCGGGCTGGTTGAACCGCGAGTAGCGGGTGACCCGCTTCACCGGCAGGGTGGTCGGCATCCGCGTCGCGTCCGCGCCGGTGACCTCGCCGCCCGGCAGGGTGACGCAGCCCAGGCCCGCCCACTCGGGACGGCTGCCGCACGCGGCATCGTCCGGGTTGGCGCCCGCGGTGTAGTACACGGCCTTGACCGTGCCGACATCGGTGCCGGTGGAACCCGGCTTGCGGGACTCGGTGGCCCGTCCGGTGGCGTCGTACTTGACGGTGGCCGTCAGCTTGGCGCCGAGCGCGTCGGTGGTGACCGAGGTGGGCTTCTTCAGCTGCCAGCCGGAGGTGCCGCCGATCGGCGTGTCGTAGCCGGTCCTGGTGACCCGCAGTTCGGTGTCCTGCGCGTACCCGTCGATGCGGGCACCGTCGGTGGCGGTGGTGACCAGGTGGTAGGCCTTGCCGTCGGGCTTCCCCTCGTCGTAGGTGTTGGTGTTGTGGTCCCGGGCGATGACCGGGGTGCCGGCCGGCAGGGCCGGGTTGACGGTGGTCTTGGTCAGGGTGAGGGTGTCGATGCCCGCCTGGTAGAAGGGCGAGACGGCGGACGGGTTGGTGCCGGTGACGACCAGGTCGAGCTGGTGGTCGCCGCGGGCCAGCTGCACCGGGGCGCCGGCCGACCACGGGGAGGTGGTGACGCCGCTGTTGTAGCCGTCGAAGGTGCCGGTGACGTCGGCGCCGTCCAGGACGAACTTGACGGTGCCGTAGTCGGCGGCCTTCGTCATCTTGGCGGAGAGCAGGTACTTGCCCTCCTCCGGGACGGTGACCCGGAACGAGGCGCTGTCGCCGGTCTTCCGGCCGAGCAGCATCACCTGCGCGCCGCCGGACCAGCCGCCCCCGCCGACCCAGCCGCCGTCGTTCTGGGTGATGACCTGGGCGGTCGAGCCCAGGCGCGGCATGCCCTCGCCCTCGACGGTGACGGTCGCCGGGGTGGTGCCGCCCGCGATGTCCTCGGCGAGGGTGGCGCGGTAGAGCGGGCCGAGGGTCTCCAGGACGTCCAGGCCGTCGGCGGTGTAGGTGGTGCGGGAGTCGAGCAGCCGGGCCCGGTCCGCGGAGGCGGCGGGCAGGCCGAGCTCGTCGGCGAACCGTGCGGCGTCCGGGTGGGTGCCCAGGGCCACGGTCCGGTTGGTGGCGGTCAGCGCGCGCACGACGTGGCCGAAGCGGTCGTACTCGCTGGTGGTGATGTCCCCCTTGTCGACGACCGACGGGGTGGCGGTGTTGACCTCGTTGCCGGAGGCGTTGAGGTAGTGGACGGTGGCCGGCTTGTAGCCGTCCCGGCCCGGCGCGGTGGAGCTCGCCGAGTGGGTGCCCGGATCGTCCTCCGGTCCGAAGACCGCCGTCGCGTCCGTCGGCGCGTCGGTCTGCGCCCACTGCGCGACGTCGGCGCCCGCCATGTCGTACGGGCCGCCGGCGCCGCGGGTCAGCGGGACGCCGTACACGACCTTCGTCGCGATCTCGCCGTTGACCTGGTCCTTCGTGCCCGGCGCCAGGGTGCCGCGGCGGACCTTCAGCAGGTGGCCCGGGTCCTGGTCGGACGAGGCCGTGCCGTAGTCGAAGTCCCACGGCAGCTCACCCGCGGGGGCGATCCGGGTGACCCGGCCGCCGGCGTCGTAGCCGTAGGCGGTCTTCAGCGGAGCGGCCGGGCGCGGGTCCCAGACCTGGGCGATGCGGCCCTTGTCGTCGTACGCGTAGTGGGTGACCTCGACCGGCTCCTGACGGGAGGTGGCCGGGTTCCACGACCAGGCCTTCACGGCGCGGACGCGGTCCAGGTAGTCACCCGGACTGGACGCGGTGGCCGTGGTGGCCTTGGCGTAGTCGTACTCCAGCACCTCGCAGCCGCGCGGCAGCGGGTCGACGGAGCAGCCGTTGAGGTCGTCCACGCCCGGTTCGACGGGCGGGATGACGCGCTTGACCAGCGAGCGGCCGTCGGTGGTGTCGTACTGGAAGCGGGTGGCCGACGCGGCCTCGGGCCCCGTCTCGCTGATCACCTGGTAGATGTTCGAGCCGGCCTGGCGGGCGAAGAGGGTCCTGGCACCGTTCAGGTCGGTCAGCTCGTACGTGGTGCCGGCGGTCTGGACGTCCCAGATCTGGTTGGGGCCGGCCCAGCAGACCCAGATCGAGGCGCCCTTGTCGGCGTCCAGGCACTTGTTCGACTGGCGGTTCAGCACCGTGTTGTCGGGCCGGACCTCCCACTGCTGGTTGGTGCCGCCGTTGCACACCCACAGGGTGAGCGGGGTCCCGTCGCCGGCCTGGCCCCCGGGGTTGTCCAGGCAGTAGCCCAGCAGGCGCAGGGTCAGGTCGTCGCCGCGGGTCCACTGCTGGTTCGCGGCACCGGTGCACGGAGCGGGCTGGAGGCGCACGCCGTTGCCGGTCGCGCCGTTCGGCGACTCCAGGCACTGGCCGGAGGTGGACAGGACGATCGCCCCGGACTTGGCCGGCGCGGCCTTCAGGGTCAGGTCCTCGGAGCCGGGCTCGGGGAAGAACGTTCCGTCGCTGCCCTTGGCGAAGGTCAGCGAGCTGTCGTCGTTCTCCTTGATCTCGACCAGGTCGGACTGAGGGAAGGACAGCGAGCGGTAGTTCGAGCCGGTGCCCGCGTCCGGGCCGCCGGACCACTGCGGGCCGAACGGCGCGACGATCTCCTTCACCGACAGGTCGTCGAAGAACACCTCCTTGCCGGCCGCCGAGAACCCGTCGTACAGCCGGAAGAACGCCTCGGTGGCGTCCTGCGGGACGGCCAGGTCGACGGTCAGCTGCTGCCAGCCGTCGGTGAACCCGGCCTTCGCCGACGTCACCTGGGCGTAGCCGGCCGAGGTGCGGGTGAGGCCGACCAGCCGCAGGCCGCGGTCGGCGTAGTCGGCGCCGAGGCCGGTCGCGGCGGGGACGTAGATCCAGCCGGTGAGCCGGTAGGTCCTGCCCGGCTTCATGCCCAGGGCCATCGAGTTGTCGCCGATGGCGGCGTAGGAGTCCTTGCCGGTCGAGACGACCCGCAGCGAGTCGGTGGTGTTGTCGTGACCCCGGGCGGTGGAGCGCTCGATGGTGGCCTGTCCGGTGGTGAAGCCGTTGGTGTCGGCGCCGAGCTGGCGCTGGTTGGCCGTCAGGCGCTCGCCCTGGGGCTGCCAGCCGCGCCCGAGGTCGCGCGAGGAGGAGGCCCGCTTCACCGAGGCGCCGAACTCGTCGGCGTCGGTGACGTCGACGGAGTAGTCGCCGGTGAGCAGGTTGACCGAGCCGGGTCCGATCTCGGTGCCGGCCGCGCCGTCGGCGTTGCGGTCGACGGTGAAGGTGTTCCAGGCGGTGGCGTAGCCGGTGCCGGAGCCGTCCTGCGGGAACAGCAGGGCGCGGACCTGGACGACGCCGCCGACATCGCCGAGGGTGTCGACGACCGTCCAGTTGGCGTGCGTGCCGAGGTCGGCGAGCTGCGGCCTGGAGTCGGTGACCGGGGTGTTGTCGGCCTTGGTCAGGTTGGCGGTCGGCACGTCGTACTCGGCGGCGCCGGGGCCGCGCCGGTACTGGTAGACGACCCGCTTGTACTGGGTCTGGGCGTCGACGCTGAGCTTGACGCGCTTGGCGGACCGGGTGCCGTCGACCGGGGAGGTGAGTCCGGCCTGGCCGACCGAGAAGGCGTAGGTCGTCGGGTCGGACAGGTTGCCCGCCCGGTCCTTCGACTGGACCTTCAGGGTGTGGCGGCCGTCGGTGGACGGCGTGATGGTGGCGTTCGCCGCGCCGGTCGCGTTGACGGTCACCGCGGCGGCGCCGTCGAGGCTGTGGACGAAGGCGGTCTGGTCGGTGACGCCGGTGGCCGGGGTGAAGGTGAAGGTGCCGGCCTGTCCGGCCCCGCCGTGCCACAGGTCGTCCGACGGGTAGGAGGCCGAGCTGACGAACGGCGCGCCGGGCTTCACCGTGTCGGCGATCACCGTGACGCTGGGCGACCAGCCGGAGTTGACCAGGCCGTCCCACAGCCGCGCGCCGATCGAGTACGACACGCCCTCGTCGAGCCGGGCCAGGCCGAAGTCGGTCGGGCGGACCTGGAGGTAGCTGCCGTTGGGGCCCTGCTTGTAGACGCGCTTGACGAAGGTGCCCGCGCGGTACAGGTCGAAGTCGGCGCCGACGTCACCGCCGTCCGGATCGCTGGCCAGCACCTGGAAGACCGGGTTGGCCGAGGAGGTGTAGCGCGGATCGCCCTGCTGGGAGGGCAGCACGTCGACCGTCGACGGGGTCGGCGGGACGGTGTTGTAGGTGATGGACAGGAACGGGGAGTGTGCGCCCTCGGAGGACTCGAACTTCTTCCAGCTGTAGGAGTCGTTCTCGTCCGCGGCCTTCAGGCCGAGCGCGTAGGTGCCCGCGCCCATGCCGGCCCAGTCGCGCACCAGGTTGGTGACGTCGGCCTTCGCCCAGTAGGTGCCGTCGGAGCCGTAGCACTCGTAGCTGTCGCCGTCGCCCGCGATGTCCCGGGTCTCGTCGGAGACCGCGTAGCGCGAGATCAGGCCGGGCTGGTTGCCCCAGCGGCTGCCGGTGCTCGCGTACTGGGCCGCCCAGACCTCCCACTGCCTCGGGGAGCAGGAGTAGGAGTGGTAGTTGGCCAGGTACAGCTTGGCGTTCAGGATCTGCTTGCCGTTGAACGCGCCGCCGGGGAAGTGCAGGAAGGAGCGGGCCTTGACGGCGCCGCCGTTGTACGAGCCGATCCGCAGCTCGGTCGACGAGGACTGGTCGGAGCTGAAGTCGGTCTCGACGAAGGTGTCGAAGTTCGTGCCGACGTCGACCACCGGGTCGACCGTCACCGGGAACTTCGTCGCCGGGTCGGCCAGGAACGCGGTGTCCGGCGCGAACACCAGCTCCGCGTCCGCGCCCTCACCGCGCAGCTCCATCGACACCGCGCCGCGGTGCGGGTGCTCGCCGGACTTCTCGTCCAGGGCGGCGTCCCACATCGTCGGGGCGGGGATCCGCACGGTCGGCTTGCCGCCCGCCGGGTCGGTCAGGTGGATGGAGCCGTCCTCCTGGCGCTCCACGCGGTAGCCGGTGGTGTCCAGCGGCAGCGTCAGCGTGCCGGCCTGGGACACCGCGTCGCGGCTCTTGACGACCAGGTACTGCTCGAAGCCGGTCCGGGTCGCCTCCAGCACCAGGTCCACGCCCGGGCGGGCGTCGACGTAGGTGGCGGTGGAGCCGGACAGCTTCGGCTTGGGCAGCTTGCCCTGCCACTTCAGCTCGACCTGGTGGCCGCCGGAGCCGACCTTCACCAGGTCGCGCTCGGCCGGGGCGGCGGGGGCGGGGGGCTGGGCCTGGGGCTCGGCCTGGGCCCGCGGGTCGGCCGCCGGGGCCGCCGGTCGCGGCGCGGTGCGGGAGGCCCGCTCGCTCGCGGACGGCGAGGCGAGCGGCGAAGCCGCCGGCGCGGCCGGGGCTGACGGCACGTCCGGGACTGACGGCGCGGCGGTCGGTGCCGTGCTCGGGGCCGCACTCGGAACGGCGACCGGCGGTGCGCCGGCACCCGGCAGTGCGTCACCGACCTTCACCGAGGCATCGCCGCCGGAGAACGTGAGGCCCTCCGGGTGCGCCTTCGGCGCGATGCTCCCGTCGGCGGCCTCCACCAGCGTGGTGTCGACGGGCACCCACGCCTCGCCGGCCTTCATCCGGATCGGGCCGACGGACAGCTCCTGGCTCAGGGTGCCGTCCGGGTTGGCCCACAGCGTGAGGGTCTCCGTGCGAGCGCCCGTCACCTCGATCCGCCGCTTGTTCAACCGCGCCGCCAGCAGCGCCGACGCCTGGTCCGGCGCCTCCGTGGTCGAAGCGTCGGCCGCCTGGGCCGAGGTCGCGCGCGCCGCAGCCGCCGCCGGGGTGGCGGTCAGCGCGTCGAGCGCCACCCCGCTCTCCACCAGCAGGCCGAGGGCGGCCAGCACGGCTATTCGCCGCGCTCCGCGCACAGTGAAGGCCCCACCCGCGAACGCGGATGAGGCCTGGGACTTCCGTAGCAACGCTACTCCCAAGGGATTCTTGATATCTGAGTCCGACCTGGGCAAACAGGCCGGAAGATGAAGATCCCATAAGGAAATTCTCAGAAACCTCCAAGATCCATACCGATCCGGATACGGATCAACTACTAGATCATCAAGGTGGTGGATGATCTGCGTAGTTCATTTATTTTCGGAAATAACAGGCATACGCGAAATTCTGGACAATAGGTGCAGGATGGCGGCCGCAACCCCCTGACCTGCGCTCCCTCCACCGCCGGACCTCCCCGGCGAGCGGCGAACAGCCCGCGCGGTGCTCAGAATCCCGCCGTGTCGAGTTCGAGGTCCAACGGCGACGGGAGCCGCAGCGGCGTGCCGAAGGGGTGGGGGCCTTCGACCAGGGTGTAGCCGAGCCGGCCCGGCTGGGAGAGCAGGGTGCAGGTGCGTTCCTGCCGGTCGACCAGGAGGTACACGGGAGCGCCGAACTGCGAGTAGCGCCGGCGCTTGGCGCTACGGTCGGTCTCCCCGTTCGACGGCGAGGTCACCTCGACGACGAGCACGGTCTGGTCGGGGAGGAGAGCCCCTTCGGTCTTCGCGAGCTCGGCGGGTACGACTGCGAGGTCGGGGACGTAGAAGTTCTCCGTGCCGGGCAGGTCGAGGTTCCCGGAGCCGGCGCGCAGGCCGAGTTCGCGCATGCGGGGGCCGAGCTGTTCGCGGATCAGGTTCACGGCCGTCTCATGGGCCCAAGGCAGTGACACGAGGGTGACGACTCCCTCGACGATCTCGACGCGGTCGCCCGCGACGTGCTGGATCGCGTACTTCAGTGCCTGCTCCGGGTTGGGCACCTGGCTGTAGTCGCCGGGGCCGACGTGCGCCGTGCTCACCTGCTGGTCTCCTGTCCGGAGCTCGGTCCTCGGAACCGACCGGTGACAGTCGGTCGGATCGGCTGCGGCCCGGCTGTCACGGCCGGAGCACTGGGCCGGCCCCGGTGCGCAGCGGTACGAGCGGGAGGCGGGGCGCCTCCCAACGCTACCGGGTGCCGGTATCCGGCGTGACCGGCACGGAGGACCGGGGCGGTGTTCGCTGGTTGTGGGTGGGAGGAGCCGACGTCCGGCGATCGGCGGGGTCCGTCCTTCGCCGGTGAGCCGCCTCAGCCGTCCGGCGGGGGCGGCTGCCGGCGCTGCCAGAAGGGGCTGGTGGGCCAGCGCCGCTCCCAGGAGTGGACGGCGCGGTGGCCCAGCAGGTAGGCGTCGAAGGTCTCGCGGAGCCGCGCGAGGTAGTCGGCGGAGGGGTGCGGCTCGCCGGCGAGGTGGGCGTGCACGGCCCGGCCGGCGCAGGTGCCGGTGTACAGGGCGGTCAGGACGCCCTGGGAGGAGACCGGGTCGTAGGCGGTCGCCGCGTCGCCGGCGGCGATCCACCCGTCGCCGACCGCCGGTTCCAGCCGGGCGGTGTGGGCGGCGCAGCGCCGCGGCGGGTGGTCGGGAACAGGCGGGCGGCCTGCGGCGCGGGCGGCGGTGTGGACGGTGGCGGCGAGCCGGCCGAGGAAGGCCTGGGGGTCGGTGAGGCCGGGCGGGGCGAGGTCGGTGTCGGTGAAGAAGGTGACGAGGCGGCCGGCGGGGTGGCAGGGGGCGGTGTACCACCATCCGTCAGGCGCGGATTCGACCAGGGACAGGTGTTCGGTGTCCCGGGGGTCGTGGGCGAGTCGCAGGTGGACGGCGACGAGGCGGTCCAGGCGGTGGCGGACGGCCCCGCAGCGCACGGCGAGGCGGGCGCGTCGGCCGGTGGCGTCGACCAGCCAGCGGCAGCGCAGCGTCCGGTGCGCGCCGGGGGCGCTCGCCGTCACCCGCCAGCCCCCGCCCGGGTCGCGTTCGGGGTGTTCCACGGTGGTGCGCTCGGCGACGTGGACCCCGCAGGCCCGCGCCCGGGAGCGCAGCAGGCGGTCGAAGGCGGGCCGGTGGAGGTGCCAGCCGTGTCCGTACGGGTCGTCGATGAAGTGGACGTGCCGCGGGTCGGGCGAGCCCCAGGCGGAGACGGTGCCGTGGCACACTCGGTGGTCGCGGTCCAGTGCGCGGGGGTCGACGCCGAGGTCGCTCAGCAGCATCCGGGCGGCGGGTACCAGGGACTCCCCGGTCTTCGGCGGCCCGGTGCCGGCGTCGGCGAGCAGGACGCTGCGCCCGGCGGCGGCCAGGGTGATGGCCGCGGCGGCGCCGGCCGGACCGCCGCCGGCGACCACCGCGTCGTAGCACCCGTTGCCGTACCAGTCGCCGCACCCGTCGCCGTGCCCATCGCCGTCCGGGCCGCGAGCGCCGCCGGGTGCGGCGGTCACCTGCTCTCCCGGAACGGGTCCACCTTGTCGACGTAGTCGGCCGAGATCTCCTCTTCCGCGAAGCGCGTCCGGCGGGCGACCTCGCGCGTGGCCCGCCGGGCGGCGGTGGTGGCGGCGGGTGCGGCGGGGCCGGCTTCGGGC
Organism: Kitasatospora sp. NPDC056783; assembly: GCF_042789895.1. Classification (NCBI taxonomy): domain Bacteria; kingdom Bacillati; phylum Actinomycetota; class Actinomycetes; order Kitasatosporales; family Streptomycetaceae; genus Kitasatospora; species Kitasatospora sp. NPDC056783. The sequence continues at coordinate 19,267 of NZ_JBHUAF010000065.1, read as the reverse complement.
ACGTGGACGTTGACCAGGTTGCGGCGGTCGGCGACCGGGGGGAAGGCCGGGGTGGACTCCACCAGGATGCTGACGGGGAACTTGCCGTCCTTGGGCGTGTACGCCCGGGTCTCGACGATGCCGAACCCGGCCCATCCCTGGACCATGTCGTGGTACGTCTGGGGTCTGGTCGGGTGCAGGAAGCGCAGCCAGACGGCGCGGCGGGCGAAGGCCCGCTCCCGTTCGTCGTCGCTCTTGCCGGGGTCGTCGACGGTGGCGAAGTCCTCCTGTTTGAGCACGTGGTTGGGCACCCGGGCGGGCCAGAAGGTCGGCAGGTAGGGGCTGTAGCGGGGGCCGATGTTGGCCGCGAGTTCGTAGCCCGAGCGGCAGCTCGCGGTGTCGGTCTGCCAGGGCAGTCCCATCCAGCGGGTGAGGTCGCCGGGGCCCTGGGCGTACAGCGGGCCGTTGGTCGCCAGCGCCTTGTCGGGCGTGAGGAGCGTCCCGTACTCCGGGTCCTGGCCGTCGGTGCGGTGCAGGATGCGGAAGGGCTCCTGGTAGAGGGTGCGGTGGCGGATGGGCCAGGTGACCTCGCAGCCCGGGTGGAAGGCGTCGGCGAGGCAGGATTCCAGCATCGCCCGGTCGAGCAGTGCGGGCTGCAGGGCGACGGGCGCGTCGTCCAGGCAGGGGTACGGGGTGGAGGGCGTGGTGTCGAACTCGCCGTTCACCCACCGCTGGAGCAGGGCGTCCTGGGTGTCGGTGAGCACGTTGTGCTGGCGCACCGAGCTGGGGTGGGTGGACATGGCGTCGCCGTACAGCCAGGGCCAGGGCAGGGGTGACGTGCCGTCCCGGGAGTAGTCGCGCATGTGGTAGTAGACGCGCTGGCGCAGGTCCTGGTACTGGGGCTCGTTGCTGCCGAGCGCGGCGAGGACCTCGGGGGAGGAGAAGTCGTTGGCGGCGCCCCAGCCGTACTCGGCAGCGAAGCCCTCGTTGACCCACTGGAGTCCGGTGAACCGCAGCAGCAGCGGCTTGATGTGTTCGTCGAAGGTCACCGGGTCGGGCAGCGGGATCTCCTGGTTCCGCACGAACAGGTCGAACAGCAGGTCGTAGAGGGTCACGATGCCTTTGACGTCCGGCGCGTAGTTCGGCGGTGCGACCACCACCCAGGCCGGTGTCGCCGTGAACACCTGCCCCCCGATGGTGACCTGGGCGGTCACCGGGCCGTCGGAGACGTCGTCGTACCAGCCGTCGTTGTTGCCGAAGGAGGTGAACTCGGTCGGGGGGACGGTGAAGGACGCGGAGGTGCCCCGGCCGCCCAGGACCGTGAGCCGGCCCGCCTCGTCGGTCCGCAGTTCGCCCAGGTAGACGCCGACGCCGTTGACGGACCCCTCCAAGGGCGTGCCGCTCCGGTCGGGGCCGGAGATCGACTGCGCGGGCGGGGTGTTCTTCAGGCTGTTCCGGTCGGCCGTGGCGGCGTTGCGGCGTCCGAACTGGTCGGCCGACAGGTTCCGGGCCTCGGGGATGTCCAGCGCGAGCGAGAAGTTGTACCAGGCGGCCTTCGTGTTCGCCAGGGCGACGGTCCACGTCACGTCGGCGCCGTCGTCCCCGTGCTTGACCTCCCGCACGACGTGGCCGGCCTCGTCGTAGCCGTACACCCGGAAGCGGGCCGCCTGCCGTTTGATCGCGGAGACGCTGTCCTTCGAGGAGCCCGGTTCCCTCGGCGGTTCGTCCGGGCTCTCGGGCCCGAGGAACACCCCGTCGCCGTTGCCGACCCGCGCGATACCGATCGCGGGGTGGATCTTCACATACGCGATGTCCGACATGGACGCACTCCAGCTGGTCTGGCGAAGCCACCGCGGGGCCCGTGGCATCGGGCGCCGGCCCCTGCGGAACGGCCGGGCCCGGCCCGGGGTCTTCGACGGCGCGGACGGGAAGGGCACCCGGACGCGGGAGGGGACGGCACACGGGGGCGCCGGCACGGGCACCGGGGCCGCGTGGGTGCTCTCGCGCACCGGAGGGGTGCGAGGAAAGCGGTCACCACGATAGGCAGGGCCGCGGCTCGGCCGCATGTCGAGGACCGGCGGATGGCCGCGGCCGGCCGGGCCGATAATGGACCGGACGGTTCCGAGGGTGAGACGTGGCGAGAGGTGGCGCATGACCAGCAGGTTGCGGGTGCTGAGGCAGCAGAACCGGCTCAGCCTGGAGGCGCTCGCCGAGCAGGTCGGGGTGACCAAGAGCTACCTGTCCAAGGTCGAGCGCGGGATCAGCGAGCCGTCGATCTCGACGGCGCTCAAGCTGGCCCACGCGCTGAAGGTCGACGTCGGCCGGCTCTTCTCGGACGAGGTGGAGCCGGAGCTGGTCACCGTGGTGCGGGCCGGCGAGCGGACTCCGATGGGCGGCGGGGCCGGCTCCGGTGCCTCCCGCTACGAGGGCATCGCGACCGGCCTCAGCGGCAAGCGGATGGTTCCGTTCGTGATGCACCCGCCGACCGGGCCGGTGGAGGCTCCGTTCAAGTCGCACGCGGGCGAGGAGTTCTTCTTCGTCCACGCGGGCACCGCCGTGCTGGAGTTCCCCGAGCACGGCGTCGACCTCGGCCCCGGGGACAGCGTGTACTTCAACTCGGCGCTGCCGCACCGCTGTCGGAGCACCGGGCCGGAGCCGGCCGAGATCCTCGTGGTCATCCACGACGACCCGGCCGGCCCTTCGGACCGGGTGCCCACCCTGCCCTGAGGCCTCGGCCCGGTGTCAGGCCGAAGCCGTAGTGTCAGGCCTGACGACCTGGTACGTGCCGGCGGCGGCGATGTGACGGCCTGAGCAGGGCCGCTGGTCAGACGACGGCGGTGCGGTCGCTCTGGAAGTCCCGCAGTTCGCGCGGGATTTCGCGGTACTACTCGTCGAAGCCGTGGCTGGCGCGGAGCCTGGACCGGTGGAGGGCCGCCTGGGGCTGGGCGTCGACGAGGTGCGCTCGTCGGTGACGGTACTGACGCTGTCCAGGACGACCAAGGCGTGGTCGAGCACGACGATCCGGTCCGCGGCGGGACGGTTGTTCTACCCGGCGCGCTCGCCCGTGCGGACGACGGGCACGGTAGAGGTGGTGGCCATCGGCGGGGTCCTTCGCGGGTGTGAATTGGCGGTCGGAGGAAACCGGCAGTCACATCATCACTGTCAGGAGGTGTGCAGGGCCGTGGTGATGATGGCCCGGGCATCGTCGCCGTACACGGCGGAATCGTGGAGCCGGTCGAAGGCCCGGTGGAAGACCTGGACACGGTCGTCAGTGATCGTCTCGCCACCTCGGTAGCCCTCGACCTCGACGCGGGCGCCGTCGAAGATCCCGAATCCGTCGCCGGGATAGACAGTGAGCCGGGCGCGGGCGGGGATGATGCCGAGGGTGAGGCCAGGCAACTTCAGGGCCTCCAGGAGGTGTTCGAGCTGCGCGTGCATGACCTCGGGGCCACCGATACCGGTGAGCAGCGCCTGCTCACCGAGCAGGATGTGGAAACTGCGCCCGCCGGCGCCGAAGTACTGGGCGCGGGCGACGCGCTCGGCGGCGCCGGCCTCGATGTCCCGCGGGATGCCGTGCAGGTCGACGACGAGGCGCAGAACCTCCTCGGCGTAGGCGCGGGTCTGCAGGTTTCCCCAGACGAGGTCGGGGCTGTAGCCGTGGTAGTGCGTGGTCCGCTCGACGAGTCGGCGAAACTCGGCCTGGATCGGTCCGGTTCCCTGCCGCAGAAGACCCGGCCAGTCGGGGGCGGCCGGGCCGCCGGCAGTGAGGTCCGGGGCGGGGACGGTGGGGGTGTCGGACATGCGTTTCCTCCTGGGAACGGGTTACGGCGTGGGACCTGGTGGAGGGGTTGTCCCGCCCGACGTGTGCGTGCGCCGGGCGGGACGGTGAACGGGATGTCAGAGAGCGGGCTGTGACGGCCGGGCATCGTCGGAGCCGCCGGCGAGGGAGATGGTCGCGACCGGCTCCCAAGACAGCTCCCAGGCGAACTTGCCACCTGGACGTGGGAACTGCTGGAACTTCACGTCGAGCAGGTGGAGCGCGTTGAAGCGGACGGGGACGTGGCTGGGCGTGATCCTCCGCAGGGCCGTCTGCAGTGCGTCGGAGGATGCCTCGTCCCAAGCGTAGCCGAGCGAGATGTGGTGCCGGCCACCGTCGTGGAGCAGCGCGCCGGGCCCGCGGACCTCGCGGATCGCGTCGCGGACGTGCTCGCGCAGGTCGACCAGCCTCTCGTCGGGCGAGAGGTCCAGGAAGGCCCCGGCTCGGTTGGCAATCGGGGAGCCGGCCGTGACCTCCAACGGGCCGGTGAAGGCCAGGTGCGTGTGCAGGGCGGCGACAAGGTCGTCGAGCTCCTCCGTGGTGATCTTGTCGGCGGGGGTGTCGGCGACCATCTCGATGGTGCAGTGCAGCGTGTCGTCACCGATCGGGGTGATCGGGTAGGGGCCCATCGCGTCCCGGCACTCGTTGACCAGCCGGGCCAGGGGGAGGTCGGCCTGCAGGTCTGGAACGGCGTAGACGTGCAGGACGCGGGCGCCGTCGGGCCACGGCGCCCGCTGGAATTTCGGAACGAACTTCTCCACGATCGCTTCTCCGTCACATTGGTGTGGCGGCCGTTCCGCGCAGGGCGGCGTGACCGCGCCGTTGTTGGTCAGGGCTGGCCGAGGTGCAGTCGGTGGGCGCGCTCGAAGGTGTAGCGGGGTGCTGGCGTTCCCACACCAGCCACGCACTGGAGATGGTGGCATTGATGTGGACCCGGGGGTTGATACTGGTGGGCTCGCGTATACAACTGTCGCCAATTCCCCGAGGAACCCAGCCCACTGGTGACTGTGTGTGATCTCCAGCGGCGTATCGACTCCGGGTGAGCTGCTTGTGCTGGTCCGGGGCCGGTGGCGCTCAGCGGCGCTCAGCGAGAACCTGCCGCCGGGGGTTTTCGGCGCCGCCGGGGCCGCTTGGGCCTTCGACCCCGGGGAGCCGTGATTCAGCGGTACTGCTCCGGAACTTCCATCTCGTCCGAACCGTCGGAGATGTACTCCACCCCCGGGGTCGCGACCTCGGCGACGACGATCCAGGGTCTATGCCCCTCCACTTCGCAGACCGCGTGCAAGCGCAGTTTCGCCTCCCAGTACCCGTCCACCCAGTCTCCCGGGTCTTGGAACCAGCTCGGCGGCTCGGAGTTATCCATCTGCCTGTGCACGAAGTTGCCGCGCTCCAGGCTCCGGATGATGCTCTGGCGGCCGGGCGCGGCAACCTCGTCGACCCCAGGGCTGAATCGGGCGGGCCCCCAGATCACCGACGGCAGCTCTGTACGCATAGCTTCGTCGTAATGCGGTCTGGCTGAGTGATCCCGTCCGGCCTCGTCGCGCACCGTGAGAGTGATGGTGTCGAGGTGATCCAGCCCGACGGGGCCGGCGAGTGTGGTGGTGAGCCTCAGGCGGTTGGATCCCACGCGGATCAGGTTGAAGGTCAGCTCAGGAGTCAGCTCGCGGTGCCAGCGGTCGCGTTCGATCTGCGCCACCTCTCGCGCGGTGTCAGCCGAGTCCGCGGCGGCCGCCGCCGCTTTGCGGGTCGTCCAGTACGCCATGACCGCGGAGACCACCACCCCGACCGCGGCAACAATGGCACCGAACGCCGTCCAGTCGTCAGTGTTCATGGTGCCGGACCGTAGCAGCAGGGGCGGCCGCACCCGGTGGAGTTTCCGGATCGGGACATGATCGGGAGCTGATGCTGGTGAACTTGCTTGTTTTGTGCGGCGGTTTACTGGTGGGCTCGCGTATTCAACTGTCGCGGGTTCCCCGAGAAACCCAGCCCGCCGGTGACCAGGTGTGGTCGCCAGCGGCGTATCGGGGGGCGGTTCAGGCTGCCCTCGTTGGCATTGAGCTGGGGATGCCCCCCTTGAGTCGTTGCGAGCCCGGGATCACTGGGTACCGCGAGAACTTGCGAGATCGAACCGGGGACTGGATCTCCCAAGGGCAAGGTCGGCTCCGCCTGCCTCAAGTACTGTGACTTCGCGTGATCGAATCCGAGATTGAGATCAGCGAAGATCTGATCCGTGACCTGCTCCGGGAGCAGCACCCGGATCTGGCCGAGTTGCCCATCCGTGAGGTGGAGGGCGGTTGGGGAAACCAGATGTGGCGGCTCGGGGACGAGTTGGCCGTCCGGATGCAGCGGATGGAGAAACTCCCCGATTCGCAGCTCAAGGAGCGCCGCTGGCTGCCGGTGCTGGCCCCGCGCCTGCCGCTGCCGATCCCGACTCCGGTGCGGAGCGGTGCACCTTCCGAGCGCTTCCCCAAGGTCTGGACCGTCATGACATGGGTGGAAGGCACGCCGCTGGACCACGGCTCGATCACCCGCGGCGACCACGCGGCCGACACGCTGGCGGCCTTCCTCAAGGCGCTGCATGCGGAGGCGCCCGCCGACGCGCCGGACTCCTCGGCCTTCGGCGCTCACCCCAGGAAGTGCACGGACGGCTTCGAGAGCTTCCTGCAGGCCGTAGACCTCGGCGGCTTCGCCGAGGACGACATCCGGGCCGTGTGGGACGACGCGGTGATGGCTCCCGAGTGGGGCGGCCCGCGAGTGTGGGTGCACGGCGACCTGCACCCCGCGAACGTCGTCGTCGCGGACGGGACACTCGCGGGCGTCATCGACTTCGACGCGGTCTTCGCCGGCGACCCGGCATGGGACCTTATGGCTGCCTGGCTGCTGCTCCCCGCGGGCGGCGCCGCTCGGTTCTTCAACAGCTACGTACAAGCGGACGAGGCGGCGGTACGACGGGCGCGCGGGCTGGCCGCGATGAAGAGCCTGTTCCTGATGGCCATGGGTCGGGCCGGGGACCGCGGCCTGCCCGGCGGCAAGCCGCACTGGGGGCCAGTCGGCCGGTCGGCACTTGACCGTGTTTTGAAGGGCCTTTGACTGGGGGCTCGCGTTTTCAACTGCCGTGGGTGCTCCGAGGAACCCAGCCCACCGGTGAGCGAGTGTGGTCACCGGCGGCGTATCGGCTCCAGGTTCCGCCGGTCTCTCGGAGAAGGCGGCTGGTGGTCTTGTCGTGGTAGCCGAGGGCGTTCGCGACAACGGGGGCAGGCAGTTCGAGGAGTTGTTGTCGGATGGCGGCGCCGCGGGCGGCGGCGACCGGGATGCCGATCTCGCCCAGGAGCGCGGACAGGTGGTCGGGGCGGGCTGGCTGGCCGGCTCGGCGGCCGGGGAAGAGCCAGCGGGATGCCTGGTTGGTGGCGGTGTTCATGTTGCCGCGGTCCGCGATATACGCCAGCAGCAGGGCCGCGACCGGTGAGGGGATGGGTGAGGCGGGCTCCCCAAGCCGGAGAAGCGTGGTCTCTCCGTCGTGGAGCACGTCGTCGATCGTCAGCCGGACGATCCGGGTGAGGGGTTGCGCGTAGAGGAGGACGATGACCCCGGCGACGCGGAGGCGCATCGGTGCGTCTGTGTCGGTCAGCAGTCGGCCGAGTGCGGCCAAGCGTTCGTCCTCGCTCAGGGCGGGCCGCCGGGAGATCCTCTGTGCGGGGATGAAGAGGGAGCGTGGGCACCGGCGGCTCTGCATGGCCCAGTTGAGGAAGGGCCTCAGGGAGGTGCGGCCGCGTTCGGTGTTCTCGGCGAACCAGGCGTCGATGTCGAGCTGGCCCAGGGACGCGAGGGTACTGTTCCGGGCGCTGAGCCAATGCAGGAAGGCCGTCGCGCAGGTGATCTGCTCGGCTGCGAATCCGCGGACGCTCGGTGTGATCCGACTGCGATCGGCTCGTTCCCGCAGGTGGGGAAGGACACGCCAGGTCGCGAAGAGCTTGATCGTCTTCAGGTGCTCGGGTTCTGCGATGCTGGCCAGGTGGCCGGGCAGCCATCGTTGGAAGGAGCAGATGTACTTGTCGACGGCGGGTAGGACTCCGCTGGCCATCAGGAGTTCTTCCAGATGGGCCGCTGCCCGCCAGGGCTGGAGTTCATGGAAGGCGTCGTGGGTCAGGGGGATCTGTCCGAGCCCGAGCCGCCGCAGTAGCTGCGAGGCGTTTCCCGGTTGGCCTCGGCGCATCGCCAGCCAAGCCAGGCCGCTTCTGGGCTCGTCCATCGCCACCAGCATGTCGAGCAAGGGCGTGAGCGTCGGGCGGACTCGGCCGGTGCCGTCATCCAGGAGGGCGGTCAGCCGGTCGGTGAGCGTGCAACGTTCGCAGAGCCGGCCGCCGAGGAGTTTGCCCTCGAAGCCGCAGCGCGAGCAGTCGAAGGTCTGGGAGAAGCCGGCGCAGGTCGTGCAGATCGCGGAGCCGTCGGCGGGGTGACGTCCGGGAAGGGCACGGTCCTGGCCGCATCCGGGGCACGTTCCTCGCGTTCGCACCGCGCGGTCCGAGCAGGTCCGGCAGACGTAGCCGTCCGGCCAGGTGCCGGACTTGTGCCTGCGGCGGCCGCAGCGGCAGCACTCGGCCATGAACCAGCGTTCGTACTGCTCGTCGGTGGCGTAGGGGCGGCTCATGCGTCGGGCAGGATGCGGGCCGCGCGGGGCCGGAGCTTCGCGACGTTGGAGGGCGGGGTGGGCAGGTCGCCGGTGGCGGTCTTGCGGACGCCGGCGTTCTCGGCGGTGGTGGTCACCAGGTCGGCCGGGGTGCAGGCCAGGATGTCGCAGAGCGCGGACAGGACCTGCAGCGACAGCCTCTCCGGTGTGCCGGAGACCATGCGGTGGACCTGGGAGGCGGACAGGTCGATGCCGCGTTCGCGCAGCAGCGGGACCAGTTCGGTCGCGGTGAAGATGCGGTGCTGGGCCATCACCTCACGCAGCCGCCAGGTGTAGCCGACCTTGCGCTTCATGCCTGCCTCCCGTTCTGGGCCTGGAGGGCGGCGGCGACGGTGGCGTCCAGGTGCCGGCGCAGGGTGCGGGTGCGGAAGTCCGAGGAGACGCAGGTGTAGATGGACGTGGTACTGGCGTGCTCGTGGCCGACCTGTTCCTGGACGAAGCGAGGGTCCCAGCCGTCCTCGATCAGGTGGGTGACGTAGGACCTTCGGAAGGAGTGGTAGTCCAGCCCGTCGTCCAGGCCCAGGGCCTTGCGGTAGGCGATGAAGCGGGAGTTGATGCGCTGGCAGCCGATCCGCAGTCCGCGCTCGGACGGCCAGGCCGCAGGGTTGCCGTCGGTGCCCAGCAGCGGGCGGACCTCAGTGAACCACTCGTCCAGGACATCGGGGGTCCAGCCGAACACGGTCAGCACGCCGCGGCGTTTGGGCGGCGAGCCCTTCTTGGCCTTGCCGAACCGGACCTGGCAGCGGCCGAACTCGCCGTACTCGGCGCCGTGCGGGTTGCGGCCGAAGTCGGCGGCGTCGAGCATCCGCGTCTCGTTGCGCCGCAGCCCGTAGGCGTAGGCGGTCTTGAACAGGGTGGCGTCACGGAACGCCGGCAGCCAGCCCTTGCGGCCGACGGCCCTGATCCGGGCGACCTCGTCGTCGCAGTGCTCGAAGAACGCGTGCAGCTCGGCCTTGGTGAACGCCCGCTTCTTCGCGTCGGCCTCGTTGTCCTGGACGTGCACTGCGGTGTTCCACTCGTGAACGACCTGGACCGGGTGGGTGCCGAACCCATCCTCGCACGTGGCCGCCCAGTCGTAGAGCGGGTCGGTGACGAAGTGGCAGAACGCCCGGACCGCCTCCGAGTAGGACCGGATCGTGGAACGGCGCAGGTCCCGCAGCGATCGCAGGTCGCCGAGCCACTCGTCGACCATCGCCGGCGTCCAGTGCCACGGGTAGGTGTTCACGTACGCGGCGAACGCCTTGACCGTGTTCTCCCGGCCCTCCACCGTCGTCCGGGCCAGATTCCGCGCGAGCTGCTGGTTGGCGAACCCGGTCAGCATCGCGGTGAAGACCTGTTCCTCCGGCCGCAGCAGCGCGACTCCGTCCACCAGGTGCAGCCGTGCCGCACCTGGGATCGACCCGTTGAACCCCATCGGTCCACCACCCTCCGTCACTCGCGTCGTATGCGAGAAAACCGCATCTGATGCGAGTCGGCGGACAAACCGCAGGTCAGTCAGCCGGACGAGTGACACCAGCTGGCGTCATCGCCAGGTCCGTCGCTACCGTCGCCACCAGCAGGCTGAGCTAACTTCCATGGTCAGCTTGCTGGTTGGCGCCGTCGTCCACGACGATTCGCGAACCGTCGCGAGTTCGCATCGGATGCAATTGGCGGCGCTTGGAACATCGGAACGAAAACCGGCGCTAAGCCCTCCGTGCTCTCCGGAGCCCGTTGACCTGCGGTTCCGTGGTGGTTGAACCTTCGGCAGTCGTGTTGATCAACTGCCTGGAGGTCCGGGATGCCGGTCGAGTTTCTGACGGATGAGCAGGCGTCCCGGTACGGGGCGTTCTACGGCGCCCCGGCGCGGGCGGGGATGGCCCTCAGGCCGACGAGGCGCTGCGCCGGATGCGCGACTGCTCCCAGGCGCCCGCGAGGATGGCCCCCCGTTCCCGGCAGCGGGTGGCGGTCTTCCGCCGCCCGCTGTTCGTCTTCGACGCCTGCCGGGTCGTCACCACGGCCCACCCCTGGGGCGGCGGCGAAGGCCCGGTGCCGGGGCGGCGCTCCCGGTCGGGCGGGGCGAGCAGGAGGATCAGGGTGTTGAGCGTGGTCAGCCCCAACCCGCGCGGGCCGAGGCCGAGTTCGGCTGCTGCGGCTCGGTCCAGGCCGAGCAGCCCGGTGTAGGACAGCAGGCAGAACAGTGCCGCCGAAGCGGCGGCCGGCAGGGCCAGGACCCGTGCGGCGGACCAGCGGTCGGCCACCACCGCGCGGGCCGTGAGCGCGGCCGGGACGAGGAACGAGACCGCCGCCAGGAGCGGGCCTCCGTCGGGGAAGCCGCTGGTGGAGGAGCCGTGGGTCTCGGGGCTGACGGCGGTTCGCACGTCGCGCACGACCGAGGCTGCCGCGTAGGTTCCGGCGAGCAGGGCGGCGATCGGCGCCGCGGTGACGAACGCCCGGCCCGCCGGGCGGTGGGAGACCAGGCCGAGCCGGACCCGGACTCCGTGCCCGGCGACGTCGGCCACCTCGCGCAGCCCTCCGGCCGGACCGGAGAGCGATCCGGCGGGCGGCGAAGTCGGTCACCTCCGCGAGCGCGCCGGTACCGTACGAGGACGGGTAGAGCGCGAGGGCCCGCCGGAGAAGCCAGGCGTTCAGGGGGTGCTTCGAGGTCATGCCGAGCCTCCCGCGGAACGGGTCCGGGGTGCCGCCAGGCGGCGGTCCGCCTCGCGCAGGGCGGAGCGCAGGCGGTCGGCCTCGGTCCTGAGCGACTGTTCTCCGTCCGGGGTGAGGGTGAACACGCGTCGGGGGCGTCCGTCCACCCCGGGTGGCAGCGGCGCGAGGTCCTGGGACACCCTTCCGTCCCGGCTGTGATTCACGTCACTACCGGCGGCTCGGTGCAGCACCCGGACCCGTTCCGCCGTCATGGGGGCAGTCATCAGAACGGGACGAGGAGAGGAGGTCGGCGAGTGAGGTTTCGCAGGAGCGGTCCGGACAACGGATTCACGGAGTTCGTCGCACAGCGGTCGGGAGCGTTGTTCCGCACCGCGTATGCGCTGACCGGTGACGTGCACGTGGCCGAGGATCTGGTGCAGGAGGCGCTGGAGCGGGCGTGCCGACAGTGGCGGAAGGTCGCGGTGGCGGACTCGCCGGAGGCGTACGTGCGCAAAGTGCTGGTCAACCTGGCCAACGACCGCTGGCGGCGGCTGTCGCGCCGGGGCGAGCGCCCCGGACTGTCGGGGGTGCCCGAGACGGCCGACCCCCGGGACCGGTTCGGGCAGGTGGATCTGCGCGCGGAACTGATCGAGGCACTGCTCGGGCTGCCGATGGGCATGCGCAGCGTGGTGGTCCTGTACTACCTGCACGATCTGGACGCCCGGCAGGTCGCCGACGTCCTGGACATATCTTCGAGTGCGGTGAGGTCCCAGCTCGCCCGCGGCCTGGCCAAGCTGCGCGATTCCGTATCGGGCGCCCAGGCGCCGCACACGCCGTCGGCCACTTTCGGAGGTACGAAGTGAGGAACACGTCGTCCGGACCGGCCCCGTTCGAGCCGGGCCTCGAAGCCGAGCTGCGTGCCGCGGTGGCCTCCTTCACCGACGGGCCGACGGCGCCGGTCATCGACGCGGCCGCGATCGAGCGAGCCGTCCGCCGCAGCCGCACCCGCCGGGCGCTCCTCGGCACCGCTGCGGCGTGCTGCGTGCTGGCGTGCGCCACGGTGGGGTTCTTCGCGCTGAAGCCCGTGCCGCCCGCGCCCGGTGCCGCCCCGTCCCTGTCCCCACCGGCGAACGGGGCGTGCACCCCGCTCGCCACCGGCACCCCCAAGAGCGGAAGCGCCGATGCGACTCCGACACAGGAGCAGAAGCAGACCGTGGGAGCGGGCATCGCGCTGCCGGACCTGGCCGGCATGCCGGTCGAACAGGCCGGAAGCCTGCTGCGCGGACTCGGACTGAGCTGCACGATCATGCGGCACACGGACTGGAACGCTCCCGCCGGGCAGGTGATCAGCAGTCAGCCCCGGGGCGGCGCAGAACCGGTGGCACCGGGCTCGTCCGTCCTCCTGCTGGTCTCGACGGGCAAACCCGGCGGAACCTGAGCGACCGGGCCCTTCGGCCCGCGCACCGGCCGAGCGACCCAGGGGCCGGTGCCGGGCAGTCCGTCGGCCGCGGCGCACCGGCTGGACGCCCGCCCCTCCGGGCCGCTGCCGGACTTTTCCGAGGGGCGCGTGCGGGGAGGGGAGTGGGGGGAGGGCTCCTGCCGGTGGGGCGCAGGGCCGTGGCGTCGGCGGAGCATGCGCGCACAGACGCTCCGCCCGTGCGCGCGCCGACCGCCGGCTCCCCGTCCCGGCCACGCCATGGCCTCGTCACGGTCCAGCGACAACGGCACCGCCGCACCCTCGCTGCTGACACCATGTCAGTCAGGAGACTCCGACTTCTCACGGTCGGCCTGACCGCCGCCGCACTCCTCACCCTGACCGCCTGCGACGACGACGGCAGCGGCAGCGCCTCCGCCACCAGCAGCGCCCCCGTCGCGCCCGCACCCGCCACCACCAGCGCGGCCCCGGCCGGCAGCGCCGCCTCCCCGGCATCCAGCGCACCGGCCGCCGCCAGCGCACCGGCCGTCGGCAGCATCCCGTCGCCCAACGTCGCCCAACGTCGCCCAGACCGCAGGGCTGATCGCCGCCCTGAAGGCTGTCGACCCCGCCCTCGCCGCCGACCAGGCCAAGGCCATCGGCAAGGCCCTCAACGTCTGCCAGGAGATCAAGGCCGGAAAGGACGACACCACCCTCGCCAACAACGCCGCGCAGCGCTTCAGCGGCGGCAGCGTCACCCTCACCCCCGAGCAGGGAGCCGTCATCGTCGTCGCGGTGAAGGCGTCCTTCTGCCCCTGACCGCCCGACACCGACGAGCCCTCGGGGGGTGTCCCTATGAGTGGTGTGCATCGTGACCTGCCACTTCACGATGCACACCACTCAATGGCTCGCCGCGGTCCGCCAGCGCGAGGATGGCCCCTTGTCTGGCAGCAGCACGGCCACTACGGCAGCCTGCTCCCCGCCTGCGCGGAGCTGGAGCGGTTCTCCTTCCTGGACGACGCGGACCGGGAGAAGGTGCAGGCGAAGCGGCGGGCGCACAACCGGCTGGGCTTCGCGGTGCAGCTGAACAGGCTCGCCATGAGCACTCGTCTCAGCGCATTCCCGTTGAGCACGCCCTCGCCGACCACAAGCGCTGGAAGGGCCTGGCCCGCTGGACCCACCGCCGCGACACCCTCCCGGCAACCTACCTCGCCGTCGCCGGCCTCGTCTCCGACCGCACCGCCGCCGTCTGACCAGCGGCCCCGCTCAGGCCGTCACATCGCCGCCGCTATCACGCACCAGGTCGTAAGCCGTGGAGACCCCCGCCGTGGCGAGCAGCGCGGCCAGCCGCGCCGTCCCGGCCTCGTCCAGCGGCAGCAGCGGGCGCCGGGGCTCGCCGACGTCCAGGCCGCGCAGTGCCAGGCCCGCCTTCACGGTGGTCGGCAGACCGCCGTCGAGCAGGAACCGCAGCACCGGCAGCTGCCGGTAGAACACCTGGCGGGCCGCGTCCAGGTCGCCGGCGCGCACCGCCCGGTACAGCTCCAGGGTGAGGTCGGGGATGACGCAGGGCGCCGCCGTGCACCAGCCGGCCGCGCCCGCAGCGAACGCCTCCAGCGCCAGCGGGTTGGAGCCGTTGTAGAACGGCAGGGCGCCGTCGGAGAGTTGGGTGAGCCGGTGCATCCGCTGGATGTCGCCGCTGCTCTCCTTGACCATGGTGATGTTCTCGACCCGCTCGACCAACCGGTGCATGAGCTCCGGGCTGAGGTCGACGCCGGCGGTGGCGGGGTTGTTGTAGATCATCAGCGGGATGCCGATCGCGTCGGCGATCTCGGTGTAGTGCCGGGTGATCTCCCGTTCGTCCAGCTTCCAGTACGAGAGCGGCAGCACCATCACCACGTCGGCGCCGGCCTGTTCGGCGAACCGGGCGCGGCGTACGGCGCTGTGGGTGGTGAGGTCGGCGATGCCGACGACGGTGGGCACCCGGCCCGCGACGGCCGACACCGAGGCCTCGGCGGCGGCGTACCACTCCCGGTCGTCGAGGTAGGCGCTCTCGCCGGTGGAGCCCAGCGGGGCGACGGCGTGGCAGCCGGAGCGGACCAGGCGGTCGATCAGCTCGGCGAGCCGGGCGAGGTCGAGGCCGCCGTCGGCGGGTGAGAACGGGGTCACCGGGTAGGCGATGATCCCTTCCAGGGCGGTGGCGTCCATCTCAGTTCTCCTTCCGGGTGGTCAGGGCGTCGCCGTGGCCGGCCCGCAGGGCGCGGCGGGCGTAGTAGGCGAAGTTCGCCTGGCCGCGCTTGGGGGTGGAGGTCCAGTCGTGCGCCTCCTTGGCCAGCAGTTCGGGGATCTCCTGGATCTTCCCGGCGGCGCCGGCGAGCAGCTGGAGCTTGGCGGCGCGTTCGAAGAGCAGGGCCAGTGTGCAGGCCTCCTCGACGGTGGCGGTGGCGACCAGCTGGCCGTGGTGGGCGAGCAGGAGCGCGCGCTTGTCGCCGAGGGCGGCGGAGATGATCTCGCCCTCCTCGTTGCCGACCGGGATACCGGGCCACGTCTCCAGGAACGCGCAGTCGTCGTAGAGCGGGCACATGTCCATGTGCGAGACGACCAGCGGGGTCTCCAGCATCGAGAGCGCGGAGACGTGCGGCGGGTGGGTGTGGATGACGCAGGTGACGTCGGGGCGGGCCCGGTAGACCCAACTGTGGAACCGGTTGGCCGGGTTGGCCATCCCGTCGCCTTCCAGCACGTTGAGGTCCTCGTCGACGAGGAGCAGGTTGTCCTCGGTGATCTCGTCGAAGCCGAGGCCCAGGCGCTGGGTGTAGTAGGTGCCGGGGCGTTCGGCACGGGCGGTGATCTGGCCGGCCAGCCCGGAGTCGTGGCCGCCGTCGAACAGGATGCGGCAGGTCAGGGCGAGCTTCTGGCGCACCGTCCAGTCGTTGTCGGGGATCGCGGTCCGCATCCGTTGCTGGGCCAGGTTCACCAGGTCGGTCTTGTCCGTCTCGAACGTGTCGGCCATGGCCGTGGTTCTCCTTCGCTCGTCGGTCGAGGCGGCCCCGCCGGGCGTCGGGCGCGGGCGCGGGCAGCGGCGCACGGCGGACGGCACGGCGAGGACACACGATTCACTTTAGGACACCTTGTGTCCTCACGTCGAGCACGCGACCCGGCCCTCGGCCCGAGAAGGCACCCCGGCCCGGGGGAAGGGCTCAGCCCCGGGGAAGGGCTCAGCCCCGGCCCGCGACCACCAGGCCGTCGATCAGCGCCGCCAGGGCGGTGCGCAGTTCGGCGCAGTGGGCGCCCGGGCCCAGGTAGGGGGCCGTCGTCCGGGCGAGCGCCAGGGCGGGGAGGGCGCGGGCGTCGGCGGCGGTGAGCGAGTCGGTCCGCGGGCCGGGCCGGCGCGGGCGGTCGACGGGGTGCTCGGAGAGGAGTTCGCCGATCAGGAGCTGCCAGCAGGCGCGGTAGGCGCGGGCCGCGCGCGGGGGCCGGAGGCCGGCGGCCATCAGGTCGGCCAGGCAGGCGTCGACGAAGGGCAGGGCCCGGGCGGACGCGAGCTCGCCGCGGACGAGGACGTGCGGCACCCAGGCGTGCCGGGCGAGGAAGTCGTGGGCGTCGAGGAGCCTGCGCAGCAGCCGCGCGGCGGGGGTGTCGCCCGGGACGTCCACGGGCATCCCGTCGGCGATCTCGTCCAGGACGGCGAGCAGCAGGCTCTCGCGGTCGGCGACGTGCCGGTAGAGCGAGGCGGCGGCGGTGTCGAGTTCCGCGGCCACGGCGCGCATGGTGAGCGCGTCGATCCCGTCCCGTTCGATCAGCCGTCGCGCGGCGGCGACGACCGCGCCCGTGGTGAGCCCGGGGCGCGGACGCCGGGGGCTGGGCCGGGAACCCGGGCCGGGGCTGGGGCGATCGGGTCCGCCGGTCGTGCGCTGCTCTGCCATTGCGTCATCCTGCCACGCCCGGCAGGGCGTTCACCTGCGCACTTGCGGTGGAAGTTAAGTAAGGCTTACCTTACGCGAACATTGTTCGCATCTGGAGGTGGCCGTGCCCGGATCAGCCCTGCCCTCATCGTCGTCGACCTCGCCCGGGGCGCGGTCCGCCACCGCCGCGAGCGGGCCCGGGCGGGCCGGGGTCCGCCCGGGCCTGGTGCTGGCCACCGCCTGCCTCTGCCAGCTGATCGTGACCCTCGACGCCAGCATCGTGAACATCGCCCTGCCCGCGATGGGCCGCTCCCTGGGCTTCGCCGACGGCGCGCTGCCCTGGGTCGTCAACGCCTACGCGCTCGCCTTCGGGGGCCTGCTGCTCCTGGGCGGACGGATCGCCGACCTGGCCGGACACCGCCGGGCGCTGCTCGCGGGCCTGGCGGTGTTCGGGATCGCCTCCGTGCTCGGCGGTTTCGCGCAGACCCCCGCCCAGCTGATCGGCGCCCGGGCCGGGCAGGGCGTGGCGAGCGCGCTCCTCGCGCCGATCAGCCTGACGCTCATCATGGTCACCTACACCGAGGGGGCGGCCAGGGCCCGGGCCCTGGGCATCTGGTCGATGGTGACGGCCGCGGGCAGCGCACTGGGCGTCCTGCTCGGCGGTGTGCTCACGGACCTGCTCGACTGGCGGTGGGTGTTCTTCGTCAACGTCCCGCTGGTCGCACTGGCCGCGCTACTGGCCGCGCGCTCGGTCGCCGCCGCCCGACCCAAGCGCGAGGGCCGGCTCGACCTGGTCGGCGCGGTGCTCGGGACCGGCGCGATGAGCACCCTGGTGTACGGGCTGATGGAGACCGACCGTCACCCCTGGACCTCGGCCCGGACCTTGGCCACGCTCGGCGCCGCCGTCCTCGTCGGGATCGCGTTCCTCGCCTGGGAAGCCCGCTTCGCCTCCGCGCCGATCGTCCGGCTCGGGGTGCTGCGCGGCCGCACGGCGTGGGTCGCGAGCCTGATCGTCACCCTGATCGGGGCGGCGATGCTGGTGGGCTTCTACTTCTGCTCGCTGCACCTGCAGAACGTCCTGCACTACGGTCCGCTGGCGGCCGGCGCCGCGTTCCTGCCGTTCTGCGCGGGCGTGATGGCCGGCAGCATGGCGGCCGGCCGTCTCGGCGCCCGGTTCGGAGGCCGGGCCACGCTCACCGGCGGCCTGCTGCTGGCGGGGCTCGGCATGCTCTGGTTCGGCGGGCTCGGTGTCGACTCCGGCTATCTGACGGCCTTCGTGGGGCCGTCGGTGGTCACCAGCACGGGCGTCGGGATCTGCATGGTCGCCAACACCGCGATGGGGACGTCGGGGGTCGCCCCGCACGAGGCCGGGCTGGTCAGCGGACTGCTCAACGCCGGGCGCCAGTGCGGCGGCAGCATCGGTCTGGCGGTGCTCTCCTCGCTGGCGACGGCCGCCACGCGGGACGCGGCGGGCGCCGGGCGGGGAGCCCTGGAGGCGCTCGCGGCCGGCTACGACCGGGCGTTCGTGGTCACGGCCGTCCTGCTGGCCGTGGCCGCGCTGGTCGCGGTGCTGTTCGTCCCGGCCCCGCCCCGGAAGGCGGCCCTGCGGGCCTGAGGCCCGCGACCCTCCCCCTGCCCCATCAGCGCCGTGCCGGGCGCGCCGCTGTGCTGATCCGACTTTTCGGGCGTAACGTTCAATTGTCAACTTAAATCCGCCGGACGAGGCACAGGCCTCGCCGGCGCCACGACCCGGCACGGGCCGCGAAGACAACATGGTGAGAGGACAGCTCACATGAAGGCTGCACGCTACTACGACCGTGGTGACATCCGTATCGAGGAGACGCCCGAGCCCACGGTCCGTCCGGGCACGGTCGGCATCGACGTCGCCTACTGCGGAATCTGCGGCACCGACCTGCACGAGTACCTCGACGGTCCGATCTTCGTCCCGCCGGCGGGCCACCCGCACCCGGTCTCCGGCGAAGCCGCCCCCGTGACCCTCGGCCACGAGATGTCCGGCGTCGTGTACGCGGTGGGCGAGGGCGTCGATGGCCTGAAGCCCGGCGACCGCGTCGTCGTCGAGCCCTACATCCTGCGCCCCGAGGTCGACACCAGCGAGAACAACCCCGTCTACCACCTCTCGCCCGACATGAACTTCATCGGGCTGGGCGGCCGCGGCGGCGGGCTCGCCGAGAAGATCGTCGTCGAGCGCCGCTGGGTCCACCCGGTCGGCGACGTCCCGCTGGACCAGGCGGCCCTCATCGAGCCGCTGTCGGTCGGCTACCACGCCTTCCAGCGCTCGGGCGCCAAGGCCGGCGACTTCGCCCTCGTCGGCGGCGCCGGCCCCATCGGGCTGCTCACCTGCGCGGTGCTCAAGGCGATGGGCGTCGAGGTCGCGGTCTCCGAGCTCAGTCCGCTGCGCCGGCAGAAGGCGCTGGACACCAAGGTCGCCGACCACGTCATCGACCCCGCCGTCACCGACGTCGCGGAGGAGGTCCGGCGTCTGACGGGTGGCAAGGGCGCGGACGTCGCGTTCGAGGCCACGTCCGTCAACGCCGTCCTCGACACGCTGTTCGACGCCGTCAGGCCGGGCGGTGTCATCACCGTCATCTCGATCTGGGGCAAGCCCGCGACGCTCGACATGCAGAAGCTCGTCCTCAAGGAGGTCGACCTGCGCGGGACCATCGCCTACGTCAACTCCCACCCGCAGACCATCAAGCTCGTGCAGGAGGGACGCGTCGACCTGGCCCCGTTCATCACCAAGACCATCGGGCTGGACGACCTCGTCAGCGAGGGCTTCGAGACCCTCATCCACCACAACGAGACGGCCGTGAAGATCCTGGTCGACC
>NZ_JBHUAF010000064.1:0-30521 GCF_042789895.1 Kitasatospora sp. NPDC056783 | reverse complement strand
GCACGAGCTCGCCGGGGGCGGCGGCCGGCGGGTCCTCCGGGTCGAGGATCGCGACGTCGCGCACCGGCACGTCCAGCCCGAGCGGGGCGGCCTGCAGCTCGACCAGCGGTTCGCCGAGGGACATCAGCAGTTGACGGAGCGGCAGGCCGGGAGTGGTCACGCCGGTCCTCCTTCATCCGCTCGGACAACGGTCTGTCGCCGATTTTAGCCGATCGGACAGAGATCCATTCGGCGGTCACCCTCCAGGGGCCGCGGCCGCCCGCGGGCGCGGGCGGGGGGGGGGGGGGGGGGCGCGCCGGCGGGGGGGCGCCGGGGGGGGTGAACGGCCGGAGGGCGAGCGCCGTGGTGCGAGCCGGTCGGGTGGCCCGAAGGCGTGAGCCGGTCGCATGAGGTGGTGTGACGGATGGGGCGGTCGGAGGCGGTTCGTGACCGGGGCGTGACCCTGTTCGTCGGGCCGGACAACGCCGTACGGGGGAATTTAGCCGCCCGGCCAATCAAGTGGCCCGGTGGCCAGGAATAGCGTTCGTGCTGTGGCCGGTGCGCGACCCGCGCCGGCAATCCCCCCGCATTGAACGAAGGAGAGCGTGCGCTCTATGGACGCTGTGACCCAGGTCCCCGCGCCGGTGAACGAGCCGGTCCACAGCTACGCCCCCGGCAGCCCGGAACGGGCTCGTCTGGAGGCCAAGCTGAAGGAGCTGGGCGGCCAGGAGCCGGTCCAGCTGACCATGACGATCAACGGTGAGCGCCGGATGGGCGGCGGCACCGAGATCCACGTCGTCCAGCCGCACAACCACGCGGCGCGGCTCGGCACCCTGCGCAACGCCACCCAGGCCGACGCGCAGGAGGCCATCGACACCGCCCTGGCCGCCGCTCCGGCCTGGCAGGCGCTCTCCTTCGACTCCCGCGCCGCGATCTTCCTCAAGGCCGCCGACCTGCTGGCCGGCCCCTGGCGCGAGACCCTGGCCGCCGCCACCATGCTCGGCCAGTCCAAGACCGCCCAGCAGGCCGAGATCGACACCCCCTGCGAGCTGGTCGACTTCCTGCGCTTCAACGTGCACTTCGCCCGCCAGATCATGGCCGAGCAGCCGATCTCCTCGGACGGCGTGTGGAACCGCAGCGACCACCGCCCGCTGGAGGGCTTCGTCTACGCGATCACCCCGTTCAACTTCACCGCGATCGCCGGCAACCTGCCGACCGCGCCCGCGCTGATGGGCAACGTGGTGCTGTGGAAGCCGTCCCCGACCCAGCAGTACTCCGCGCACCTGCTGATGCAGCTGCTGGAGGAGGCCGGCCTGCCCAAGGGCGTCATCAACATGGTGACCGGCGACGGCCTGGCCGTCTCCGAGGTCGCGCTCAAGCACCCCGCGCTGGCCGGCATCCACTTCACCGGCTCCACCGCCACCTTCCAGCACCTGTGGCGCGAGGTCGGCACCAACATCTCCGGCTACCGCACCTACCCGCGGATCGTCGGCGAGACCGGCGGCAAGGACTTCCTGGTCGCCCACCCGTCCGCCGACCCGAAGGTCCTGAAGACCGCGATGACCCGCGGCGCCTTCGAGTTCCAGGGCCAGAAGTGCTCGGCGCTCTCCCGCGCCTACGTCCCGGCGTCGATCTGGGCCGGCCTCAAGGACGAGTTCGCCGCCGAGGTCGACGGCCTCACCATGGGCGACGTCACCGACCTGTCCAACTTCATGTCGGCCGTCATCGACGAGCGCTCCTTCGCCAAGAACAAGGCCGCCATCGACCGGGCCCAGGCCGACGACGCCGTCGAGGTCCTGGCCGGCGGCACCTACGACGACTCGGTGGGCTACTTCGTCCGCCCGACCGTCCTGGTCTGCCAGGACCCGTCGAGCGAGTACTTCAAGGACGAGTACTTCGGCCCGATCCTCGCCGTGTACGTCTACGAGGACGAGAAGTACGAGGAGATGCTGACCCAGATGGAGTCGGTGTCGCCCTACGGCCTGACCGGCTCGATCATCTCCCAGGACCGCGCCGCGGCCCAGGACGCGATGCACAAGCTGCGCTTCGCCGCCGGCAACTTCTACATCAACGACAAGCCGACCGGCGCCGTCGTCGGCCAGCAGCCCTTCGGCGGCGGCCGGGCCTCGGGCACCAACGACAAGGCCGGCGCCAAGCAGAACCTGGCGCGCTGGACCTCGACCCGCTCGGTCAAGGAGACCTTCGTCCCGCCGACGGACTACCGCTACCCGCACATGGGCTGACCAGCCCCTGTGACCATCCGGCTCGTCCAGTAGCCACCGGTCACCCCGCGACGCCCGGTCCCGCAGCCGGGCGCCGCCTCCCGGGGCGGCGGTGCCCCATCCCCGCACCGCCGCCCCGGCCCTTTCTGCCATCCTTAAGAAGCACCAGCTCCAGGAGTCACGATGCTCCGTTCCGCCCTTCTCGCGGCCTCCCGGTCCCCGCAGGTCCGTACCGTGGTCGAGAAGTTCCCGCCGACCCACGCGATCGTCGAGCGCTTCGTCGCCGGTGACGTCCTCGACGACGCCGTCACCGCCACCGACGACCTGATCGCCACCGGTCGCAAGGTCACCCTGGACCACCTCGGCGAGGACACCCAGGACGCCACCCAGGCCGCCGGCACCGCCGAGGCCTACGAGCACCTGCTCAAGGCCCTCAAGGAGACCGGCCTCGCGGCCGGCGCCGAGGTCTCGGTCAAGCTGTCGGCCGTCGGCCAGTTCCTCCCGGTGGACGGCGAGAAGATCGCGCTGGAGAACGCCCGCCGCATCTGCGAGTTCGCCGCCGACGCGGGCACCACGGTGACCCTCGACATGGAGGACCACACCACCACCGACTCCACCCTGTCCATCGCGCGGGAGCTGCGCGAGGACTTCCCGTGGGTGGGCGTCGTGCTCCAGGCCTACCTGCGCCGCACCGAGGCCGACTGCCGCGACTTCTCCGGCCCCGGCTCGCGGGTGCGCCTGTGCAAGGGCGCCTACAAGGAGCCCGAGTCGGTCGCCTTCCAGGGCAAGCACGAGGTCGACCTCGCGTACGTCCGGGCCCTGAAGGTCCTGATGGCGGGCGAGGGCTACCCGATGATCGCCTCGCACGACCCCAACATGATCAAGATCGCCGGCCAGCTGGCCCAGTGGAACGGCCGCAAGCGGGACTCCTTCGAGTACCAGATGCTGTTCGGCATCCGCCCGGAGGAGCAGCTGCGCCTCGCCGGCGAGGGCAACACGATGCGCGTGTACCTCCCGTACGGCCAGGAGTGGTACGGCTACTTCATGCGTCGCCTCGCCGAGCGCCCGGCCAACCTGACCTTCTTCCTGCGCGCCATGGCCACCCGCGGCTGACCCAGGCGCCCCACGGCTACGGCCCGCACCCCTGACGGGGGGTGCGGGCCGTCGTGCGTCAGAGGAACGGTTTGGTGTCGAGCTCGAATCCGAAGGGAGCGGGGAGGGCGAGCGGTTCACCGAACGCGGCCAGGTGGACCTCGGTGTACTCCTCACGGTGCGGCCTGGCGAAGAGGCTGACCTGTGACTTCTCGCGGTCGATGAGGAGGTACAGCGGAATGCCGGCCCGGGCGTAGCAGTGCCGCTTGGCGATCCGGTCCTGGTCCGGTTTGGCGGACGTCACCTCCGCGACCATGGCGACGCCGTCCGGTTCCATCCAGGACGGTGCGCCGCGGAAGAGGCGGAGTTCCTCGGGGGCGAAGGTGGCGTCGGGGATTACGTGGTTCTTCGGGCAGAGCCCGCCGCTCACGAGGCGCAGGCCCTTGCCGCCGGAAACGCTCATGTCGGTCTCGGAACGCCGGATCACCTGCTTGAGCAGGTGGTTGATGTGGTCCTCGTGATCGCCGTCCGGCGGTGGTGCCACGGTGATCTCTCCCTCGATGAGCTCGGCCCGGAAGCCTTCGGGGGAGTGCAGGCTCAGGAAGCCCTCCAGCAGGATGTCGGCCTGCGATGGGGGGCCCGTGATCGGTTGCTCATGCGACACAGCGCTCATGATGCCCCTCCTTCAGGTGGGCGTCACGTTAGTCACGGGCGGGCCCGGTTCTGCCGCATACGGCGGAGTTTCACTCGATGGTGTGAGTTTGAGGTCGGCCCTAAGATCTTCCTGCTGATGAACTAGCTTTTCGAGTGGAGGAGTTGGGGATGCTGAAGGCCTTCGAGGAACTGTCCACACCGCTGGTGGCGGATGCGTGTGTGCGGCTCGGGGTGGCTGTGCGGGTGGCGCCGACGGGGGTGCGGTCGGTGGTGGCCGGGGCCCGGGTGGCGGGGCGGGCGCTGCCGGTGCGGCACTACGGGAGCGTGGACGTGTTCCTGGAGGCCTACGCCGCGGCCCGGGACGGGGACGTGCTGGTGATCGACAACGGCGGACGGACCGACGAGGCCTGCGTCGGGGACCTCGCGGCGCTGGAGGCGCGGGCGGCCGGGGTGGCCGGGATCGTGGTGTGGGGGCTGCACCGGGACACCGCGGAGCTGGTGGAGATCGGGCTGCCGGTGTTCAGCTACGGCGCGCTGCCGCTCGGCCCGGTGCGGCTGGAGGGCCGGGAGCCGGAGGTGCCGCTGTCGGTGAAGTTCGGGCCGCACCCGGTGGGCGCCCGGGACGTGGTGTTCGCCGACGCGGACGGGGTGCTGTTCGTCCCCGCCGACCGGCTCGCGGAGGTGCTGGAGGCGGCCGGCGCGATCGCCCGCACCGAGCGCGCCCAGGCGGGGCGGATCGCCTCCGGGGACACGCTGCGCCGGCAGACCGCCTTCGACGAGTACCTGGAGCGCCGCGCCGCCGACCCGTCGTACACCTTCCGGAAGCACCTGCGGCGGGTCGGCGGGGCGATCGAGGAGTAGCAATCCATCGACGACGCAGGGCATGTGACGTCGAGTCGGGCCAAGTCGTCGACCGGGTGGCGGTCAGCCGCCGAGGACGGCGTCCTCGACCAGGGTGGCGGTGTGCGCCTGGCCGGCGGCGTTGGGGTGCACCACGGCGTACTCGAGGGGGATGACGCTGGTCAGCACGCCGTCCAGCCAGTGGTCGGCGTCGCAGACGCTGTGGCCGGCGGTGGAGGGGTAGAGGTCGACGAAGGTGTCCTGGTGGTGGGCGGTCTGGGCGGCGATGATCCCGTTGAGCGGTTCCAGGATCGCGGTGCGGGCCCAGCTGAGGTCGCCGGTGGTGAAGGTGCCGAACTGCAGGAGGTTCCCGAAGCGGCAGAGGCCCGCGCTCTCGGGGATGAGGTGCGGGTAGCCGACGGTGATCACCCGGGCGGACCGGGCCTTGGCGTGCAGCGCGTCGAGCATGGTGCCGTAGTCGGCGTTCAGTCGGCGCATCAGGTCGGGCAGGCCGGCGTCGTGCTTGTCCTTGCAGGGAGTGCCCTGCCCGAGGTGGGTGGCGCCGAGTTCGACGCAGTCCTTGAGGATCCCGCCGAAACCGAGGTCGTTGCCGCCGATCCCGACGGTGACGAGGTCCGTGTCCGGGGTGACGGTGTCGATCTGCGGCGGGACGGGCGGGTAGGGGGCGTTCGGGTCGGTGCCGAGCGGCGGGAGCGGGCGGCCGATCGGGGAGAGCTTGGTCGCGTACACGTTCTCGGTGGCGGCGCCGCCGCAAGCGGCGTTGCGCAGGTCGACCAGGGAGCCGAGGTCGCGGCGGATGATCTCGGGATACGACCCGACGGTGCGGGCGCAGCCGTCGAGTGGCGCGGTCTCGTCGCCGGTGGCCTCGATGACGCCGGCGGTGTAGGAGTCGCCGAGGGCCGCCCAGCGCAGTGCGCCGGTGCGGGTGCCCGGCCGGGCGGTGGCCTGGGCGGTGGTCGGGGTGATCAGCCCGGCGGCGAGCGCGGCGGCGGTGGCGACGATGGCGAGGCGGGACAGGAAGGGTGGCACGGCTCTCCTCCTTGGGGCGGG
Organism: Kitasatospora sp. NPDC056783; assembly: GCF_042789895.1. Taxonomy (NCBI): domain Bacteria; kingdom Bacillati; phylum Actinomycetota; class Actinomycetes; order Kitasatosporales; family Streptomycetaceae; genus Kitasatospora; species Kitasatospora sp. NPDC056783. The sequence goes on along the minus strand of NZ_JBHUAF010000064.1, from coordinate 24,663 downwards.
GGAGAGTGCGATTCACCCCCCTGAGAGTCATTCGAGTCGCCGTGTGGACGACTTGATGCCTCGGGAGGGTGATTCGCGGGGTGTGAAGGTGACGCCGGGCGGCTACAGCATCGCGGCGGCGGGCTCGACCATCGCCCGGGCGGTCTTGCCGTCGACGTACTCGCCGAGCGCCGTCATCTCCCACTCGCCGCCCGGGCGGCGGACCAGCTTGCACATCACCACACCGGTCTGCGGCTGGGAGTTGGTGAGGTCGAAGCGGACCAGTTCCTCCTCCGTCCGGGCGTCGAGCAACCGGCAGTAGGCGTCGCGCACGTCGGTGAACTTCTGGCCGGAGAAGGAGTTCACCACGAAGACCAGCCCGTGGACCTCGGCCGGCAGGCCCTCCAGGTGGACGGTGATCACCTCGTCGTCGCCGCCCTCGCCGCCGACCAGGTTGTCGCCGGAGTGGGAGATCGCGCCGTTGAAGATGTTCAGCTTCATGAACCAGGCCGTCTCCAGCCGCTTGCGGCCGGCGTCGAATGCGAGGCAGGAGGCGTCCAGGTCGATGTCGCGGCCTCGGGCGGCGGACTTCCAGCCGAGGGCCATCCGGACCGAGGAGAGGAACGGGCGGCCGTTCTTGACCAGGGAGACGGAGCTGCCCTTGACCAGGTTGACCCGGCCCTTGTCCAGGGTGACCTTGGCGGGGGCGGCCGGGGCCGGGGGCGCGGCCGGGGCCGGGGGAGCCGAGGGCATGGCCGGGACGGTGGTCTGGCCGGTGGCGAGGGCGATCCGCGGGTCGACCGTGGGGGTGGTGGGGGCAGCGGTCGGTGCCGGAGGGGCGCTCGGCGGGACGGGGAGCTGGAGGGTCGGGGCCGCCGGGGGCGGCGGGGCGACCGGAGCCGGAGGGGTGGCCGGGGTCGTGGTGGCCGGGGAGTCGTCGACGGTGACGCCGAAGTCGGTGGCGATGCCCGCGAGGCCGTTGGCGTAGCCCTGGCCGACCGCTCGCACCTTCCAGGCGCCGCCGCGCCGGTAGACCTCGACCACGATCAGCGCGGTCTCCAGGCCCAGCCGGGGCGGGGTGAAGGTGACCAGGACCTCGCCGCTGTCGGCGTCGCGGACGGTGGCGGTGGGCTCCGTCCCGGCGAAGGTGGAGACCTGGTCGGCGGGGCTCGCGGTGACCACGATCTTGCTGATGCCGGCCGGGACGGTCCGGGTGTCGACGGTGATCGCGTCGGGGGTGCCGAGGGCGGCCGGGTGGTGGCTGACCCCGGGGCCGTTCGGGGCGTTGAAGAAGACGAAGTCGTCGTCCGAGCGGACCTTGCCCGCGTCGGTCAGCAGCAGGCCGGAGACGTCCAGCGCCTTGGGCGCGCTGACCTCGACGGTCACTCGCGCGGCGGTCAGCGGTGCGTTGCCGCCTTGGGTCAGGACGGTGGACACGGACTCCTCCTCGGGTGCGGAACGGCGGCCCGGCCGGGCCCGTCGGGGCTCCGGGCCGGGTGCTGCCCACAGTAACGAACGAGGGTGCGGCGATGCGCCCGTCCGGATGGCCGGCTGTCGGATCGTCGGATGACCGTGACGAACGGCCGTGAGGAACGGCCGGAGGGGCGGCTCGACGAGCGGTTGGAAGGAACGGCTCGACGAACGACCGCCGGCCGGTCAGCGCGTCGTGGGCGAGGGGGCGGCCGTGGTGGCGGTCGGCGCCGCTGCGTGGCCGAAGCCGCCGAGCGCGGCGACCGCCCGGGGGCGGTCGAGGGCGAAGGCGGAGACGCTCCAGCTCTCCGCCGGGGCCGCCCTGCGCGCCCCGGCGGACGGCTCGGCGGCCGGACGGGCACCGCGTACGGCGAAGGTGTAATGGCCGGGCCGGACGTCGGCGCCGGGCGGGGTGGTGAAGCGGTGGACGAGGGCGCCGCGCTCCTGCTGGGCGGTCATCACGGCGTCCGGCAGATCGGTCCAGACGGTGCCGGTGCCCGGTGCCAACTCGGCGGGGGTGAGCCGGAGTTCGGCCTGGAACGCGGTGACCCGCTCGGTCACGTCGAGGGTGAGCCGGTGCCGCAGGCCGGCCCGGCCGAGCGGGGAGGCCACCGCGGTGCCGCACAGCGCGCGGTCGGCGTCCGGGGAGTCCGGGGAGTCCGAGGGGCCGGCCGGGGAGTCCGGAACCGGGTCGCCGGGCAGCGAGTCCGGGTCCGGGGCGCCCGCGCCGTCGACGCCGTCGACGCCGTCCGGGTCGGGCGCGGAGGGCGACGGCGCCGGGTGGCCGGGCTTGACGGGCCGCGCGCCGGGCGGGTGCGGCGTCGCGGTGGCGGTGGCGGCGTCGGTCGTGGCCGCGGCGGTGGGGGAGGGCGAGAACGAGGGGTCGCTCGGGGTCCGGCCGTCCGGCTCGGTGCCGGAGAGCAGGGTGCCGGAGTGCGGCGCGTCCTGGCCGGTCGATGCCTGGCCGCCGGTCAGGGGTCCGGCCGGGGCCGCGGTGCGGTGCGCGGGCGGGGCGGCCGTCGCCGTCTCGGCGGCCGAGAGGTGGGCGGACGGGCTCGGCGAGGGGCGGCCCGCGATGGGGTGCCCGGACGGTGAGGCGCCGCCGGCCGGGGTCTGTGCCGAGACCGCCTCGGCCTGGTCGCCGGCGCCCGGCGTGGGCGGCGGGGTGGTGCCGACCCGGGCGACGCCGTCCCGGCGGCCGATCCCCTGCTGTTCGTTGAGCAGCAGGGTGGTGGCGATGCTGATGCCGACCACGGTGGACATCGCCATCGCGGCGCCGGAGAAGCGCACGGTGGGCAGCCGGAACCAGCCGCCGAACGGTCGCGGACGACCGTGCCGACCGTGTGGTGCGGGTTCGTGCCGCACGTCCCGCGCGGTGTCCTCGCGCACAGCCACCGGACCCCTCCTCCCCGAAGCCGCCGTCGCGTCGCCGTATTCTCCCACGTGCCGTCGACGGGGCCCGATCCGGCCGTCGAGGGTGGTCGTGGGCCGTTCCGCCGCGGGCCCGCGCGGGGGAGGGGGAGAGCGTACCAGCGGGTGACCGCATCGTGGTCAGCTGCCATCCACTTCGTGGACACCCCTTCGATGTACGGAAGTTGACGTTCAGTCTGACAAGCGTGGTAAGGGGTGGTTGCCCCGGAAGGGGATTATTGCAACCTCCTTGCAACCCTTGCCCGGCCGGTCGGCGGTGGCGCAGGCTGAGGGCATCCCACGCCGTCCCGGAGAGACCGTCATGCCGTCCGACCCGCTGCCAGCAGCCTCCAGTGCACCCCTCGCCGCCACCCCCACGGGCGGCGATGGGGACGGCTCCACCGCCGCTCCGGCGGCGGTGGAGGAGGTGCTGACGCTGCGCATCTCGCTGGGCGAGGAGATGGTCGGCGATGTGCGCACCCGGTTCCGGTTCGACGCCGCGCGCCCGTACGAGGTGCTGCTGACCTTCCATCTGGGGCGGCCGGACGAGGCCGACTGGGTGTTCTCGCGCGAGCTGCTGCGCGACGGCCTGCACGCGCTGAGCGGCCAGGGCGACGTCAAGCTGTGGCCGGCCTACTGCCCGTGCCACGGCTCGACGCTGCACCTGGCGCTCGAATCCCCGCACGGCAGCGCGCTGCTGGAGGCCTCCAGGCCGCGGGTGCAGGCCTGGCTGGACCGCACCTACGCGCTGGTCTCCGAGGAGCGGGAGCGCGGCTGCGGGCCCACCGACGCCGAACTGGCCGCCCTGCTCGCGAGCGGCTGAGGCCGCGCCGGCGGACCTGGTGTCAGCGGCGGTCCCGTTCCCCGGGCGCGCGCAACGGCCGCCGGGGCGGTGAGCCGGGCAGCCGGATCGTTCCTGCGGCGAGCTCGGCGCGCAGCCGCCGGACGGCCGGGGCCGAGGAGGTGGGCAGCAGGTCGTACGGGTCGTCCGGGCCGTCCACGGTGACCAGCACCGACTCGGTGATGCGGTACGGCCGGTGGGCCAGCAGTCCGCCCAGGTAGCGGCGCAGCCGGGACAGCTCGGCGCGGACCGTCACCGTCCGGCCCGCGTCGCCGAACAGCGCCTCGGCGAGCTGGGCGGCGGTGCTGCCCTCGCGACCGGTGGCGAGCAGCAGCAGCAGTTCGGCGTGGCGCGGGCTGAGCGGGTGCGACCAGCTGTCGGCGACGCCCCGGACGGACAGCTCGGGGCGGTCCGGGCGGCGCAGGTCGAGCCGGAGCCGGGCCCCCTCGGCCTGTTCGGCGGTCACCGTGCCGGAGCCGTCCTGGATCGGGGCCCGGACCGGGCGCACCAGCCAGCCGTCGGCGAGCGGTTCCAGCGCGCACTCGCCGAGCCCGGGCACCCAGTGCACGGCGGCCGGGGTCCAGCCCTCGCTGGGCACCCGCACCCGGTTGGGCGGCGGCAGCCCGGCCGCGGCGGCCGTCCAGCCGGCCGCGTCCACCACCAGGGCCGGGCCGCCGACCCGGGCCAGCAGCGGGGCGGCCAGGGCGCGCAGCTGGTGCAGCGCCTCCAACCGGTGGGCGCGCAGTTCGGTCTCGGCGAGCCGGGCGGCGGTGGAGGTGAGCTGGAGCAGGTACGGGCGGACGTTGTGCGCCGGGCCGCTCAGGTTGATGGCGCCGACCAGCCGGCCGGTGCCGGGGTCGCGGATCGGGGCGGCCACGCAGCTCCAGGAGTGGTGGCTGCGCAGGTAGTGCTCGGCGGAGTGGACGTGCATCGGGCGCCGGACGCGCAGCGCGACCGCTATGCCGTTGGTGCCGACGCTCTCCTCGGTCCAGCGGGCGCCGGTGATGAAACCGATCCGGTCGGCGCTGCGGCGCAGGCCGCGCTCGCCCTCCTGCCAGAGCACGTGGCCCTCGGCGTCGGCGACGGCCAGCAGCAGCGGAGCCGTGCCGCCCGCCTCCAGCAGGGTCTCGCGGAGCACCGGCATGACGGAGTCGAGCCCGCTGGTGCGACGGCGCTGTTCTATTTCGCCGGGGTTCAGCAGGGCGGTGGCGGCGCCGGTGTCGGGGTCGAGGCCCAGGCGGCGCAGCCGGGCCCAGGAGTCGCCGATCTCGGGGCGGGGGTCGAGCGGGCCGGGGCCGCCGTCCTCCTCGCCGAGGGCGGGGGCGGCCAGTTCGCGGGCGGCGGCGTCGGCCAGGGTGCGGTCGTGGACCCTGGCCAGTTCCGCGGCGTTCGGCGGGGTGCGGCGCTCCGGCCGTCGGGACTGCCGTCCGGTCTGCCGCACTCGCACCGCTCCTCGCCGCCGTTCGAGGGCGCGCCGGGGCCGACGCGCTGACGAAAGCGTACGGGTGTGATGCGCCGCTGGGGACGGGGTCGGGCAAGTCGGCATACCGGACGGTACGGATGCGGGGCGGGGTCCGGGGCGGGGTGTCCTCCGGCGGACGGTCGGGGGGAGGGAATCCGGGGGCCGGGAGAGGGCGTCCCGGCCGGTCCGGTCCGGTCCGGTGCGGGCGGGCGGGTCAGCGCTGGGCGTCGGGCCCCTGCTGGGCGGCCTCCACGGTGTGGTGCAGGTCGGCGGTGGCCTCCAGGGCGGCACCGGTGCTGAGTGCCAGGCAGGCGGCCAGGGCCACGGCGGCGGCCCGCAGCCAGGTGCCGGAGGCGGCGGCCGGACGGGGCTGGAGCAGGGCGGCGACCCGGCGCGGGACCGGGCCGGAGTGGGCGGCGGCGACCGTCCGGGGGCGGGCCGGCCAGGGGGCGCGGCTCGCGGCCAGGGCGGCCCGGCCGACCGCGCGGGCGGTCACGGCGCGGTCGCCGACCCGGGCCGCCGCGACCTCGTCGGCCCAGCGCTCCAGGTGGTAGCCGAGCGGCGCGCGCAGCGGGCGCAGGGCCGGGTGGATGCCGGCGGCGTGCTCGGCGAGGGCGAGGAACACGTGGTGGCGGGCGGTCAGGTGGGCCCGTTCGTGGGCGAGCAGCGCGGCGCGCTCGGGGCCGCCGAGGGCGCGCAGCATGCCGGAGGTGACCACGATCCGGCCGGGCTCGCCGGGGCGTCCGGGGCGGCCCAGCCGGCCGGGCAGGGCGAAGGCGTCGGCGCGTTCGTCGTCCAGGACGGTGAGGGGGTGGTCGACGGGCCGCAGCAGGCCGGCCAGCCGGTCCGTGGGGCGCGTCCGGCGCACGGAGGCGTGTGGGGGGCGCATGTCCGGATGCCGGGCGGGGGAGGGGGCGCGGTGGACCCGGCGGGCGCCGGTCCGGTCTGCGTGACGGTCCGCGTGACGGGCCTCGGGACGGTTTGCGGCACGGTCCTCGGCGTGACCTTCGGCGTGGTCCGGGGCGCGGGTGGCCGCGGGCTCCGCGCGGCGGTCGCGGGCCGGGAACGGAGCCGTCGGCTCGGCCGGGAGCGCGGCCCGGGCGGTGCGCAGCTCCCGCGTCCGCCGGCGCGCGGTGCGCACCGCCAGCGCGCCGAGCGCGAGGAGCGCCAGGGCGGCCAGGGCGGCCGCGAACGGGGCGTCGGGCGCGGCCGCGGTGAGCCAGGGCAACGAGAGGTGGCCGAAGGCGGCGACCGGCGGGAGCTGGAGCAGGCCGGCGGCGGCCAGCAGGCCGAGCGAGCAGAGGGTGCCGCCGGCCAGGACGGCGGCGGTGCCGGCCAGCATCCAGGCGGCGGCCCGGGGCGCCAGCGCCTCGGCGAGGCGGCGGGCCAGCGGGGCGGCCAGGAAGGGCAGCAGGAGCGGGACCCAGACGGCGAGCATCATCGGTCCGCCGCTCCGGGCAGGCCCGCCCCCGGGGTGCCGTCGCCGAGCAGGTCGCGCAGCAGCTGCTCGTCCTCGGCGGAGAGGTCGGAGACGAAGCGGGCCAGGACGGTGGAGCGGTCGGCCTCGCGGCCGAGCTCGGTGTGCATCCGGCGGGCGGCGAGCCCGGCGGTGTCCTGGACGGTCGGGGTGTAGGCGTAGGCGCGCCCGGCCCGGGTGCGCTCGACCGTCCCCTTGTCGAACAGCCGGGCCAGGATCGTCGCGATGGTGGTGCGGGCGAGGTCCCCGCCGAGCGCGGCCTGGACGTCCTGCGGAGTCATCGGCTGCCGGGCCGACCAGAGGGCGGCCAGTACCTCGGCCTCCAGCTCCCCGGCGGGCCGGCGGGCGGACGGTACGTCGGGCATGGCGGCGCTTCCTCCAAGTTTCGTCTACAGTCATGTAGACCGTCTACGCAACTGTAGACGGTCCGGGCGGGTCCGGTGCGAACCGCCCTCCAACGTACGGGAGGTCCGTAGGCCTTGCTCCAGTTCCTCGCCGATCCGGCCGTTCACCTCGCGCTGAACCCGCTGGACGCGTCCTCACTGCTCGCCGCGTTCGGCGCGCTCGGCATCGCCGTGGTGCTGTTCGCCGAGACCGGTCTGCTGGTGGGCTTCTTCCTGCCCGGCGACTCGCTGCTGTTCACCGCCGGACTGCTCTGCGTGCCCGGCGCCACCAAGGGCCCGCAGCTGGAGCTGTGGCAGGTGCTGCCCGCCGCCCTGGCCGGCGCGCTGGTCGGGGCCCAGGTCGGCTACCTCATCGGCCGGCGCGGCGGCCGGGCGCTGCTGCGCCGCAGCGGCCGCAGGAGCCTGCTGGAGGGCGTCGCGCGGGCCGAGGAGCTGCTGGCCAAGTACGGCCACGGCAAGGCGATCGTGCTCGCCCGGTTCATCCCGGTGGTCCGAACGGTGCTGAATCCGCTCTGCGGCGTACTCGACGTGCCCGTCCGCTCGTTCACCCTCTGGCAGGTGATCGGCGGCGCGGTCTGGACGGTCGGCGTGGTGCTCGCCGGGTACGGGCTCGGGTCGTCCGTCCCCGGCATCGACCAGTACCTGCTGCCGATCATCGGTCTGGTAGTAGTTGTCTCCGTGCTCCCCATTGTTCTCGAACTGTTCCGCGCCCGTTCGGCGCGGCGTCATGGAGGTGACGTGTGATGTCCTCCCGGGCGCTCGCCGTGTACGACGGCAGCGGCATCGACGGCAGCCTGTACACCCGGGTCAACGGCTGGGCGCAGTCGGCCCCGCACTGGCTGGACGAGCTGATCAAGGTCTGGTCCGCGATCGGCCTCGGCCTGTTCGCGGTCTTCATGCTCTACGCCTGGTGGCGGGCGCGCGGCGCGGACTCGGTGACGATGGCCAAGGTGCTGGCCTCGCCGGTGATCGTGGTCGTCGCCTACGCCGTCAACTCGGTGTTCAAGGGCGCGGTCGAGGAACTCCGGCCGTGCGCCCAGATCCCCGGCAGCGTCTCGCTGGAGGCCTGCCCGGGCACCGGCGACTGGTCCTTCCCGAGCAACCACTCGGTGATCGCCTTCGCCGCGGCGATCTCGCTCTGGTTCGTCAGCCGGCGGCTCGGCGTCGTCGCCACCGTCTTCGCCGCGCTGATGGCCGCCTCCCGGGTCTGGGTCGGCGTGCACTACCCGCACGACGTGGCGGTCGGCGCGCTGGTGGGCATCCTGGTCGCGCTGCTGCCGGCGCCGCTGGTCGCGCGCTGCGGGCCGCTGGTGGACCGGATGCGGTCGAGCGCGCTGCGCCCGCTGCTGGGCCCCGGCTCGCTGCCGGTGGCGACCGGCGGGTACGCGTCGCACCGGGCGCGGTAGCACGGATTTCCGGGCGGCCGCCCCTTGTCCGGTTTCGGACGGCGGGTGGAGCATGTGAGCCGGGCGTGGGGCCTCCCGAGGGAGGCGCCCGCCCGGCTCAGTCGTGCTCGGGCGCGAGGGCGCCGGGCGTGCCAGCGGAGGGAGTGCCGAATGCCGTACCGACTCGACATCACGCAGGGGGACTGGCCGGGCGACGTACCGCACAAGGGCGTCGAGGGGCTGCTGGCGGAGGCCATGGTGCTCACCCTCGCCACCGCCGGCCACGAGTACGGACCGCACGCCAACCTGGCCTTCTTCGCGTACGACGACGACCTCGTCCTCTACTTCGTCAGCGAGCGCTCCACCCGGCACAGCCACCACCTGGCCGAGGAGGCCCGGGCCGCCGCCACCGTCTTCCTGCCGCCGCCGGTCTTCGGCGAGCAGCTGCGCGGCCTCCAGCTGACCGGCGGCGCGAGCGAGGCCTGGGGGCGGCAGGCCGAGGCGGCGCTCGCCGCGTACCAGGGGCGGTACCCGGCCTTCGCGCGGGACGAGGACTCCCGGCGGCAGTTCCTCACCGGGGGCGGGGCGGCGGCGCTGTACCGCTTCCAGGTGGAGGAGCTGACGGCGGTGGACGAGCCGAACTTCGGGCGGCGCAACTACCTGCGGGCGCGGGTGCTGCGCTCCTGAACGCGCCCCTCGACCCCATGGGTTGTCTGTACAACTTCCCGGGTGGTTCATCTGTGGGACGGTACCGCGACGCCCCTCGGACACCTGGGCGCACCAGCCTGGACGCATGAGAGTCATCGTCGTAGGAGCGGGCGTGCTGGGCACCATGCACGCCTGGCAGGCAGTCGAGCGCGGCCACGAGGTCGTCCACCTGGAGCGCGAGACCGAGGCGCGCGGTGCCTCGGTGCGCAACTTCGGCCTGGTCTGGGTCAGCGGCCGGGCGCAGGGCGAGGAACTGGACACCGCGCTGCGGGCCCGGGAACTGTGGGAGTCCATCGGCGCCCGCGTCCCCGACCTCGGCTTCCGGGCCAACGGATCGCTCACCGCGATCCGCACCGAAGCCGAACTCGCGGTCGCCGAGCAGGCCCTGACCCTGCCCGACGCCGCCGCCCGCGGCTACAAGCTGCTCGACCCGGACGAGACCCGCGCCGCCAACCCGGCCCTGCGCGGCGAACTGCTCGGCGCCCTGTGGTGCGAGCGCGACGCCGCCGTCGAGCCCCGCACCGCCCAGCCCGCGCTGCGCCGGTACCTGGAGTCCACCGGCCGGTACACCTTCCTGCCCGGGCGCGAGGTGCGCGAGGTGGTCGGCGAGAACGCCGTCCGCGACGACCACGGTGACGTCCACACCGGCGACCTGGTGGTCCTGTGCACCGGCGCCTGGCTCGGCGGACTGGTCCGCGAACTCGCCCCCGAGCTGCCGGTGCGCCGGGTCCGGCTCCAGATGATGCAGACCGACCCGCTCGGCGAGACCCTCACCACCTCCGTCGCCGACGGCGACAGCTTCCGCTACTACCCCGCCTTCGCCGGCACCGCCCTGGACCGGCTGCGCGAGACCCAGCCGCAGCCGCCGGTCGCCGCCGAGCACAAGATGCAGCTGCTGATGGTCCAGCGGCGCGACGGCGGCCTGACCATCGGCGACACCCACGAGTACGACCAGCCGTTCGGCTTCGACGTCGTCGAGGACCCGTACGACCACCTGGTCGGCGTCGTCGAGGACCTGCTCGGCCGCCCGCTGCCCCGCGTCCGCCGCCGCTGGGCCGGGGTGTACGCGCAGTGCCTCGACTCCACCCGGGTCGTCCACCGGGAGCGCGTGCGCGACGGCGTCTGGCTGGTCACCGGCCCCGGCGGCCGGGGCATGACCTGCTCGCCCGCCATCGCCGAGACCACCGCCGACCTCGCGAACCTGTAAGGAACCCTCCCGTGACTACCGACATCCGCCTGGTCGTGCTCGACATGGCCGGCACCACCGTGGCCGACGACGGCCTGGTCGAGCAGGCCTTCACCGCCGCCGCCGCGAAGCTCGGCGTCGAGGCCGGCAGCCCGGAGTTCGACCCGATGCTGGCCCACGTCCGGGCCACCATGGGCGAGTCCAAGATCTCCGTCTTCCGCCACCTGTTCGGCGAGGAGGAGAAGGCCCAGCAGGCCAACACGGCCTTCGAGGCCGCCTACCACGACCTGGTCGACGCCGGACACTGCGCCGCCCTGCCCGGCGCCGAGGAGGTCATCGCCGAACTGCGCGGCCGGGGCCGCAAGGTGGTCCTCACCACCGGTTTCTCCCGGGCCACCCAGGACCGCATCCTGGACGCCCTCGGCTGGCGGTCGATCGCCGACCTCACCCTCTGCCCCGCCGAGGCCGGCCGCGGCCGCCCGTACCCCGACCTGGTGCTCACCGCGCTGCTGCGCACCGGCACCGACTCGGTCCGGCAGATCGCCGTCGCCGGGGACACCGGCTACGACATGCTGACCGGCACCCGGGCCGGCGCCCCGGTGGTCGCGGGCGTCCTCACCGGCGCCCACGACGAGGCCCGGCTGCGCGCCGACGGCGCCACCCACGTGCTGGGCTCGATCGCCGAACTGCCCGCGCTGCTGGGCTGACCGGGATCACACCTCGGGGCGGGCACCGGACCACGGTGCCCGCCCCGGGCGGTTCCCGCGGACGCTCAGAGGAACAGCGCCAGGAGGAGGAAGGCGGTGCCGGTGCTCAGGAGGGCGGCGGCGGGCCCTGCCGTGGGCTTGTCGAGGAGGGGGCAGGCGCAGGCGAGGAGGGCGAGCGGGTGGAGGACGAACAGCCCCGAGGTGAGCGGGCCGCCGACGGTGTGACGGGCGAGCAGGAGGAGCGCGAGCCAGCCGGCGGACACGGCGCCCCACAGGAGAGCCGTACGGGCGGCACCGAGTGCGGTGGCCCGGGTGCGGACGGACCGGGCGAAGCCGGTGAAACGCTCGCGCAGGGGGCCGGCGGGCCGGGCGGAGACACCGACGGCGACCACCGCGAGGACGGCGCCGAGCAGGACGCCGCCGGCCCAGAAGAGGTCGGTGCCCAGGTCGATCCGCTCGGGAGGCCTGGGACGGGCGGTGCCGTCGGGGGCGTAGCGGACGGTGACCTCCGTGCCGATCCGCAGCTCCGGCTCGCGCTGGTCGAGGCGGCCGCCGGGCACGGGGGTGCCGTCGGGGGCCGCGAGGGCGTAGTCCCAGGACCGCTCGCGGGTACCGCCGGTGCGTTCCTTGTCGACGACGTGGGCCGTCACCGTGGAGCCGGAGTCCAGCACCAGGTCGTCGCGGACGTTCTTGGCCGCCGCCGCCGTGACGACCAGCAGGAACGGGACGATCACGACCGCGACGCAGCCGCGCCGGGTACCGGCCAGGCGGCCGAGGCCCGCCGACAGGACGGCGGTGGCGGCCACCAGGACGCCCAGGCCGGCGGGCCGGCCGTACGAGCCGTAGGCGGCGGTGAGGCCGACGATCGACAGCGGGGCGGCGAGCGCGAGGGCGGCCGTCAGCGGGACGGAGCCCCGGCGGGGCTCCGTCCTCGGCCGGGCGGGGTGGGTGCCGGTCACCCGAAGGCCTTCCGGACCTTGTCCCACTGCTCGGGCGGCAGCGCGTCGCGGCTCTCGTCCCGGGGCGGGTGGAGGGAGATGCCCCGGTAGGCGGTGGCGATCAGCGGCAGCCACTCGTCCCAGTGGCCGATGTCCTCGGTGGTGAAGACGGCCGCGACCACGTGGGGGCTCCACGGGTGCGGGATCAGCAGTTCGAGCTGGCGCACCGTGCCGACGGACGGCTCGGCCACGCCCCAGACCACGCCGGGCGTGGTGACGGTCAGTTCGCGGGCGGCCAGGGCGGCGCGGCCGAGCGGCAGTTCCACCACGCCGACGTCGGCGTCCGGCCAGGCCTCGGCCAGTTCGGCGGCGACCCGGGCGGGGTAGCCGCCCGGGTCACCGAGGTCCTGCGGGCGGAGGAAGACGGCGAACACGCCGTGGACCGGCTCGCCGTCCCCGGCCCGGACCAGGCAGCTGGACAGGTGGACGGCGCCCTCGCGCAGCTGGGCCTGGAGCGCGGTCTCGGAGGCGATCACGGCGGCGAGCTTCTGCTCGGCCCCGGTGTCGGGGAAGAGCGCGTCGAGCTGTTCGGCCGCGCGGGCCATCCGGTCGCCGGGGTCCTCGTCCAGGTCGATGGCGGTGAAGCCGGCCGGGAGGTCGAGCCAGAGCGGCGGGGCGGCGGCCCCGGTGGTCTCAACGGCCATGGCCGGCCATCCATCCGCCCACACCGAGCAGGTTGCCGACGGTGGACACGCTGCCGACGAGGACGTTGGCCCTGCCTCCGCCGCCGACCATGCCCGCCGAGCCGATGAGGTTGTTGCCGCCGGTGGTGTAGTTGATCCCGCTGGTGAGGGCGTCGCTCGGGTCGTCCTGGGTGAGCCCGTACGCGGTGGGCACGGCGAGCCCGGTGGTGGTGGCCGCCTGGACGCCGTCGGCGATGTCCATGGCGGCGGATTCGGAGACGCCGAGGTACCTTGCCGGTTTCTCGATCCCCTTGGTGAAGAGCGGATTGGCCGGGTCGATCGCGCGGGAGGCGGCGCGGACCTCGGTGGATCCGGCGGCGACCACGCCGCGCACGCCCTCGCCGGCGGCGACCGCCTCCCGGGCGGCGGTCACGCCCTTGGCCGCGACGCCGACACCGGGGATCGCGCCGAGGACGTCGCCACCGAGGGCCAGCCAGTTGCCGATGTTCCGCTGCGGCGGCCACAACCGGCCCTTGGTGGCGTACTGGGCGCCGTGCGTGACCGCGGCGGCGGCGCTGAAGAGGACCGCGGGCAGCGCGAACGCGGGGAAGAAGAGCGCCGCGACGCCGCAGACGCCGGCCGCCACGGTCAGCAGGTCGGCGCCGTGGTCCTTGAACCAGTCGCCGATCCTGCCGAGCATGCCCGGCTCCGGCGGGGCCTTGCCGTCGGCGGCCTTGCGGACGGCCTCGGCCGTCTTCCCGGCGTCCGACCGGTGGGTCCCGGCGAGCTCGTGGGCCTGCTTCCGGAGGCCCTCCAGCTCGGTCGTGGCGCTGTCGAGCAGTTCGGCGGCCGAGTCCAGGTGGCTCTTCGCGGCGGTGTAGCGCTTCTCGGCTGCGGCCAGGCCGGCGTCGTCGGAGGAGTAGCGGTCGGCCGGCCGGAGGTCGGGGCTGGCGGCGGCGGCGCCGTGCGCCCGGTCGGCCTCGTCCCGCTTCTTCTTCGCGGTGACCGCGGCGGCGGCCAACTCGGCGGCCTTGGGCTGGTGTTCGGTCAGCGCCTGGTACCAGACGTCGAGTGCCGTGTAGGCGGCGGTGATCGACTCGGAGGCGTCCTGGAGGTAGCCGGGCAGTTCGCCGAACCGCTCGGAGAACTTCCTGGCCGCCTCGCCCGTCCACTCGCCCTCGCCGGCGGTGATCCGGGACAGCGCGGTGTGCACGCCGCTCAGGTGCTGGCCCACTCGGCGCAGGCCGTTGCTGAGCGTGGTGACGGCGCCGGAGTCGCCGGGGGCGGGGTCGAAGCCGAGACCGGACCAGTCGGGCGCCGCCGGCGCGGGGACGCTCACGACCGCCCCGCCGGGGCGAGGACCTCGACGATGCTCTGCTCGGTGCCGTCGTAGTTCTCCCGCACCCGCTCCAGGCCCTCGTCCAGGGCCTTGACGCACTCGCGGACCTTCTTCAGACCGAACTGCCACTTGTCCTTGAAGTGCCCGCAGGCCTCGTCCAGGAAGTCGTAGCCGGTGCCGGTGTGGCCTGCCGCCTCGAAGGCCTTGAGGCCCTGCTCCAGTTCGTCGCCACAGCCCTTGAGGTCCTGTGCCAACGTGGCGAGGAATTCGGTACCGACCTTGAAATCGGCCATTTCGGCCCCCGATGCGTCGAATGTCGGACCGGGCGAGCATAGCCCCGGCGGACGGGCCGGTGATCGCCGTCGCCGGGCCCCGGGGGTGCTCGGTACGGGACCTCCGCGGGCCGTCGACCCCTTCTCGACGTCGGCGGCCCGGGCCTGGGGCGCACCGGCGCGGACGGTCCTCGGCAGCGCCGGAATCCGCGCTCCTCCGGGGTGACGAGCCGCACCACGGCCGTGACGAACAGTTCGGTGGCGGTGGCGACGGGGGGCCCGGCAGGGGAGTCGGGCGGCCCCGCAGCGTGACGAACCGTCAGGAATGGCCGCCCTTGAGGTTGAGCACGACCACCCCGACGATCACCAGCGCGATCCCCAGCCACTGGAGGCGCCCGAGCGACTCGCCGAAGGCGACCACCCCGATCCCGGCGACCGCCGCCGTGCCGGCCCCGGACCAGACCGCGTACGCGACCGAGACCGGTATGTGCTTGAGCGCCCGGCCGAGCAGCACGAAGGAGAGCACGTAGCCGATGGCGACGCCGACGCTCGGCCAGAGCCGGGTGAACCCCTCGGTGAGCTTGAGGCAGCTGGTGGCGCAGACCTCGCTGACGATGGCGAGGGCGAGCAGGAGATAGGGCATGTCAGGGTCGAACCGCGCCGGCGCCGGCGAGCTTCCCGAGCAGCGCGGGGTCGGCCAGTTCCAGGCTGGCGAGCAGGGTGATCCGCTCGCCCCGCGGCATCGGCGTCGCGGTGGACGGTACGGCGAGCACGGCGCAGCCGGCCGCGGTGGCGGAGGCGACCCCGGTCGGGGTGTCCTCGACGGCGAGGCAGGTGGCCGGGTCCAGGCCCAGGTGCTCGGCGGCGGCGAGGTACGGGTCGGGCGCGGGCTTGGTGCGCGCGGTGTCCTCGGCGGCCAGGGTGACGGCGAACCAGTCCCGGCCGATGACGGACAGCACCAGGTCGACCACCCGGCGCGGGGAGGCGGAGACCAGCGCGGTGGGCACCCCGGCGTCGCGCAGCGAGGCCAGCAGGGCGAGCGCGCCGGGGCGCGGTACCGTCTCGGCGGCGACCTTGCCGGCGAAGGACTCGTTCAGCCGGTCGGCGATCTCGGCCTCCCGGAGGTCGGTTCCGCTGACCCGGTGCAGATGGGCGGCGGTGTGCTCGACGGCCTGGCCGAGCACTTCGGGGGCGTCCCGGTCGGTGAGCGGGTGACGGAGCTCCTCGGCGAGTTCGGCGGCGGCCTGCCACCACAGTTGCTCGGTGTCGACCAGGGTGCCGTCCATGTCGAAGAGGACGGCGGCGGGGAGTGCGGGCCGGGAGCCGGAGGAGGGGCCCTCCGGCGCGGTGGACGCGGACATGGCGGTGTCAGGCATGGCGGTACCTTCGGTGGTTCTTCCGGTGGAGCGGGGAGGTACGAGGTTCTCAGGCGGCGCGGCGGTCCACCAGTACCGGACGCTCCGGCAGGGTGAGCGCGGCCCGCGCGCCGGCCGGCAGCGCGGTGGCGGCCTCGGTGGGCAGGTCGGCCTTGACCTCGGTGCCGTCGTCCAGGCGGACGGTGAGCCGGGTGACGGCGCCCAGGAAGGAGGCGGTGACCACCAGGGCCGGGCCGTTCTCGTCCGGGGTCAGGGCGACGTTCTCCGGGCGGACCAGCACCTGGAGCTCGCCGTCGGCCGGGACCTCGCCGTCCACCGCGTGCCGGCGGCCGAGCACCTCGACCCCGTCCGAGGTCCGGGTGCATGGGATGCGGCTCATGGTGCCGACGAACTCGGCGACGAACGCGGTGGCCGGCCGGCCGTACAGCTCGGACGGGGTGGCGCACTGCTCCAGCCGGCCGGCGCGCAGCACCGCGACCCGGTCGGCCATCGACAGCGCCTCCTCCTGGTCGTGGGTGACGAACAGGGTGGTGATGCCCAGCTCCTGCTGGAGGCGGCGGATCTCCTCGCGCAGCTGGAGGCGGACCTTGGCGTCCAGCGCGGACAGCGGCTCGTCCAGCAGCAGCACGCGCGGCTGGAGGGCGAGCGCGCGGGCGAGCGCGATGCGCTGCTGCTGGCCGCCGGACATCTGGTGCGGGTAGTGGTCGGCGCGGTGCGGCAGGCCGACCAGCTCCAGCAACTCCTGGGCGCGGGAACGACGTTCGGCCTTCCCGTTGCCGCGCATCCGCAGCCCGAAGGCGACGTTGTCCAGCGCGGTCAGGTGCGGGAAGAGGCTGTACGACTGGAACACCATGCCCGCGTCGCGCTTGTGCGCGGGGATCGCGGTGATGTCCTGGCCGTCGACCAGCACCTCGCCGGAGTCGTGCTGCTCGAAGCCGGCCAGGATGCGCAGCGCGGTGGTCTTGCCGCAGCCGGACGGGCCGAGCAGGGCGAGCAGCTCGCCCGGCCGGACGGTCAGGTCCAGGCCGTCGAGGGCGGTGGTGGCGCCGAACGCCCGGCGCAGGGAGCGGAATTCGACGGTGGCGCTGCCGGGGGAGAGCGAGGTGCCGGTGGCGGTGGCGGTGGCCGTGGTCATGATGGGTGACTCCGGGTGGGGTTCAGGAGGTGGCGGTCTTGGCGTGGCGCTCGCGCCCGGCGGTGGCCAGCAGGAGCAGCAGCAGCCAGGTGAGCAGCAGGCTCAGGATGGAGACCGCGACCGACATGTGGGCCTGGCTGTTGCCGACCGAGTAGATCCAGACCGGGAAGGGCTGGAAACCGAGGATCGAGGCGGTGGTGAACTCGCCGAGCACCAGGGCCAGGGTGAGGAACGAGGCGTTCAGCAGGGCCCCGCGCAGGTTCGGCAGGACGACGGTGAACACCGCGCGCGGCCAGCTCGCGCCGCAGTTGCGGGCGGCCTCGACCAGGGTGCGCACGTCCATCGACCGCAGGCCGGCGTCCAGGGCGCGGTAGGCGAGCGGCAGGGCCATCAGCACGTAGGCGATGACCAGCACCAGCGGGAAGTCCGGGTCCTGGATGAACACGAAGGTCTGGAAGAACGGGGTGTCCATCAGGTAGTCCGGGCCCCAGCGGAGCACGCCGATCAGGCCGGCGGTCAGGGCGACCGGCGGGACGACCAGCGGCAGGGTGCAGAGCACGTCGATCACCGGGCGCAGCTTCGGCGAGCCGAGCCGGACCGAGATCAGCGCCGGGACCAGCAGGAGCAGCAGCACCACGACGGTGACGACGGCGAGGCCGAGGGTCAGCCAGAGGCTGTCCAGGAAGCCGGGGGCGGAGAGCAGCCCGGTGTAGGCCGAGAAGGAGATGCCCTGGGGATCGTCGATCGAGAACCAGAAGGAGGCCGCGAGCGGGACGACGAAGTACACGCCGGCGATCAGCAGGACGGCACCGCGCCACCAGCGCACGTTGCGTCGGGCCGGACGGGCGGGGGTGGTCAGCTGAGCCATCGGGTGCTCCGGCGCTGGAGGGGGAGGTACACGGCCATCACCAGGACGGCCACGACGATCATGTTGAGGCTGAGGGCGAGGGCGAGGTTGCCCTGGCCGACCAGCACGTTGCCGGAGAGCGCGTCCGCGATCGAGCGGCTGACCAGCGGGACGGTCGCGCCGACCATGGCGGCGGCCGTCGCGTAGGCGGCGAAGGCGCTGCCGAAGAGCAGCACGAAGCCGCCGAGCAGCGAGGGCAGCAGGATCGGCAGGGCGACGTGCAGCCAGTACTGGAGGGTGGTGGCGCGGTTGTTCTGGGCCGCCTCGCGCCACTGGGTGCGCAGTCCGTCCAGCGCCGGGGTGATGGTGAGCACCATCAGCGGCACGAGGAAGTACAGGTAGACGACCGTCAGGCCGGTGAACGAGTACAGCGACCAGCCGTGGTCGGTGAGGTGCAGCAGCTTGGTGATCTCACCGGCGTTGCCGAGGGTGGCGACGAAGGCGAAGGCGAGCGGCAGGCCGCCGAAGTTGGCGAGGACGCCGGAGGCGGTGAGCACCGCCTGGCGCAGCCAGCCGTGCCGGGAGGTGACGATCGCCTGGGCGAGCGGCAGGCCCAGCGCGGTGGCGAGCAGCGCGGTCAGCGCGGACAGCTTGAGGCTGCTCAGCATGGCCGTCCGGTAGCCGCCCTGGAGGGAGTCCGTCAGGTTGTCGAAGGTGAACTGCCCGGCGCCGGTCTCGGCGTCGCTCGACGTGGTGAACGCGCCGATCACGATGGCGACGGTGGGCAGTCCGAAACCGATCAGGAAGAACAGCAGCAGGGGGACCGCGGCCAGCCAGGACGCGCCGCCGAGGCGGGCGAGCGGCCGTCGTCGCGGGACGGGAGCGGTGGTGGTGGGGGAGGTGGTCGTGGCGGTGGCGGACGCCCCCGCGCCGCCACCGGGGGAGGTGGCGGCGGGGGTGGTCGGCACCGGGGTGGGAGCCGTGGTCATGAGTGCCTTTTCTCAGCCCGTAGTGCGGTGGGTGGTGGGGCGTCAGCCCGAGATGGCCTTGGTCCAGTTCTCGGTGACGACCTTCTTGGCCGCGTTGATCTGGTCCACGGTCGGGAAGGTGGTGAACGGCTTCTCGACGGCCGGCAGCTTGGCGGCCGCGGCGGCGTCCAGGGAGCCGTCCTTCTTCAGGGCCTCGAAGGTGGACGGGGTGGCGTAGCCGCCGAGGAAGAGGTTCTGGCCCTCGGTGCTGAACAGGTACTCCTGCCACAGCCGGGCGGCCGCCGGGTGCGGGGCCCACTTGTTGATGGCCTGGTTGTAGAACTGGGCGTAGGAGCCGTCGACCGGGATGGAGACCTTCCAGTCGACGCCCTTGCCCTTGAACTCGTCGGTGTAGCCGGCGTTCAGGTAGGACCAGTCGATCGAGATCGGGGTCTCGCCCTTCTCGACGGTGGCCGGGGTCGACTCGACCGGGTTGAAGTTGCCGGACGCCTTCAGCTTGCCGAAGAAGTCGATGCCGGGCTGGATGTTGTCCAGCGAACCGCCGTTGGCGAGCGCGGCCGCGTAGACGCCGCCGAACGCGGAGCCGGACTTGGTCGGGTTGCCGTTGAGGGCGACCTGGCCCTTGTACTCCGGCTTGAGCAGGTCGGCGAAGGTCTGCGGGCAGTTGGCGATCTTCTTGGCGTCGCAGCCGATCGAGACGTAGCCGCCGTAGTCGTTGACGGCGGCGCCGTTCGCGTCCTTCATGGTGTCCGGCACCTTGTCGAAGGTGCTCACCTTGTAGGGGGCGAGGATGCCGTCCTTGACCGCCTGGAGGGCGAAGGCGCTGCCCAGGTCGACCACGTCGGGGGCGCGGTCCTGGCCCTTGCGGGAGTTGATCGCGTTGATCTCGTCCTGGCTGGAGCCGTCCGGGTTCTCCTCCTCGACCTCGATGCCGTACTTGGCCTTGAAGCTGTCGATGATCTTGCCGTAGTTCGCCCAGTCCCGGGGCAGCGTGATGACGTGCAGCTTGCCCTCCTTCTTGGCGGCGGCTACCAGGCCGTCCATCCCGCCGAAGTCGGCGACGGAGGTGGCCGTCTTGGCGTCCTTGACGCCGCCCTTGGCGGTGTCGCCGGACTTGGCGCTCGACCCGGCGGAGCCGCAGGCGGTGAGGGAGAGCGCGGCGGCGGTCAGGACGGCCGCGTAGGCGGCGGCGCGGGCGCGGTGCACGGTCACGGGGAGGTCTCCTGTTGAGGAACGTACTGCGAGGGCGTCCGCGGGGGGTTCCGCGGGCTTGCGTCTCGCGAAGGGCGGCGGGCGGCCGGGTGAGCGGCCGTTCGACGTCGTCCGAGTTGACTAGCCAACTTCGCTGACGGCAGTAAGTACGCCGGAACCCGGTGACGGGAAGGTGAACGGACGGCCCAGAACCGGGGTCGGGTGCGGGAACGGTGGAATCCGGCCATCCGAGCTCAATCCGTTCGGTGCGATGCTTCGAGGGCGCAGCGGGATAAGGTCGGGCTGTCCGCGCCGGTACGGCTGCGCAGGACACCGCCCCAGGAGGGAACTTGACTGACGTGGCACTTGGATCCGAGCGCCCCGTGGCCGAGCAGCAGCGCCCCGCCGAACCCGCGTCCGGCGCCCTGTACCGCAAGGTGGCCGCCGACCTGCGCGAGGCCATCACCACCGGTGCGTTCGGCGAGGCCGGCCGGCTGCCCGCGGAAGGCGCCCTGGCCGAGCAGTACGGCGTCTCCCGCGGCACCGTCCGCCAGGCGCTCGCGGTGCTGCGCTCGGACGGACTGGTCACCTCCCGCCGCGGCACCCGCCGGGTGGTGCTGGGCGGAGCCCGGGTGCAGAGCTTCTCCGAACTGCTCAGCTTCACCCACTGGGCGTACTCGATGGGCGAGGAGCCCGGCGGCATCCTGGACTCGCTGGTGCGCCGCCCGGCCGACGCCGCCGAACGCGAGCAACTGCGCCTGGAGCCGGGCGCCGAGGTGTACGTCATCGTCCGGCTGCGGACGCTGTCCGGCGCGCCGGTGATGGTCGAGCGCACCGTCTACCCGCCGCGGGTCGGCGAGATCGTCGCCGAACTGCCGCCGGACGTGGTCTCGCACACCGAAGTGCTGCGCGAGCACGGCATCCTGTTCACCGACGCCGACCACACCATCGACGTCGTCGTGGCCAACGCCGAGGACGCCCGGCTGCTCGGCTGCCGCCGGGGCGGTCCGCTGCTGCGCGAGCGGCGGCGCACGACCGACCCGACGGGCACGCCGGTGGAGTGGTCCCAGGACCGCTACCTGCCCGGGACGGTGGCGTTCAGCGTGCACAACTCCCTGGCCACGTCGGCGCTTTCGCGGCACGCGCGGGAGATGGACTGACCCTGCGGGAGGCGTCGCCGCTCCACCGTCCCCCTCCTGGTGCCGGCGCGGTACCGCACCACGCGTCGGTGCGTCGGTGCGTCAGCGCATCAGTGCGGCGAGCAGCGGGCGGTAGTGCTCGAAGCCCGGGGCCGGGGCGCCGGCCACCTTGGCCAGCTCGTCCCAGCGCCGCACCGCCACCGCGTCTCGCGCGCCCGGGAGTTCGGCGAAGGCGGCGGCCCGGCGCTCGTCCATCGGGCCACCCTGGACGCCCAGGGTGTACTCGGAGGCCGCGGAGAGCCGCTGCCGGTACCCGGGCTCGACCGCGCACAGGTAGCGCTTGGCGGCCACGTGCAGCCGGACCGGCTCGGTGACCTCCGGGCCGAACCAGCGGGCCAGCCAGTCGGCCCCGGTGTCGCTGTGCCGGTTGTCCTGACCCTCCATCAGGTCCTGTCCGTGCCGGGACCCGTGGCCCTGACCGTCGAAGAAGTGGCCGACGTCGTGCAGCAGCGCGGCGGCGACCAGGTGCGCCTCGGCTCCGGCGGCCTCGGCGGCGGCGGCCGCCTGGAGCATGTGCTCGGCCATCGTGACCTCCTCGCCCAGGTACTCCCCGGCGCCCTCGCCCGCGAACAGGGCGGCGATCTCGTCCAGGGCGGCGGCGTGGCGGCGCAGCACGGCGAGGGTGCTCTGCAGGCCGTCGAGGTCGGCGTAGCAGCCCTGGAGGTGGCGGTGGCCGTCCTGCCGGAACGCCGTCCGGGCGTGCAGCAGGCGGGTGTTGTCGAAGACCAGGCAGTCGCCGGGGCCGAGCCGGAAGGCGAGCTGGAGCTCGGGGCGCAGGGTGATCGCGGCGAAGCGGCGGTAGGCGGTGTAGAAGGCGTCCAGGTCGCTCGGGTCGTCGCGGCGCAGGGTGCCGATCGAGCGGTTGTTGAAGCGCACCTCGCGGATCCGGCCGAGCGGGTCCACGTCGATCAGCGGGCGGTCGGCGCGCAGTTCGGTGCCGCGGTCGCGGAAGACGAACGGGACGGGCGTGCGGGTGAGGACCCCGAAGTCGGCCGGGGCCTCCTCGCGGAGGACCGCCGCCGCCCGGAACCCGTCCACCAGGGCCGAGTCGCCGCCGGTCGCGGAGTTCTCCAGGCAGTGCAGCAACTGGAGGGTCGGCACCGGGTCCCGGTACGGGTTGTCGGTGTGCGGGGTGATGGCGGCGCTGGTGAAGGCGAGGTTGTTGGGGGACGGTTCGACCCGGACGTCGAACAGCTCGCCGTAGTTGGTGACCCGGACGTGGCCGAAGCTCTCCGCCACCCGCAGCACCTGCCGCTCCACGGCCGGCACCCCGCGCAGCACGGCGAAGCCGTCGCGCCGTACGGCGGTCAGCACCGCGGCCCGCCGGGCCGGGTCGGCGAGGTACGCCTCCCAGGGGGCCTCCGGGATGCCGTCGGCGAAGTCCGCCGCCGCCCAGAGCCGCTTGCCCCGCTCGGTGCGCCCGTCGCCCTCGTCCGCCCCGGTGAGCCACTCCAGCGGGTAGCGGGAGCGGTGGCCGTCCGACCAGAGCACCTCCAGGTGCCCGTCGGCCTCGGTGCCGCGGGTGACCGTCAGGCCTTCGGGCAGGTCGGCGATCTGGAACAGCTTCTGCCCGTTGCGCGGGTCCCGGCACTCGGCGCACGGGCAGTTGTCGCGCAGCCAGTACGGCGGCAGCTCGGTCATCGGTCTTCTCCTCGACTCCGCGATCTTGGCGTGAAGTTGTATAGCCAACTTCACGTCCTTGCGGGGAGCCTGCCTGCCTTGGGTGAGTTCCACGTGCCGCGCGGGTGAACGCTGCGGGAACGGTGTCGGGAGCCGGTGGCCGAACCTCGCTCCGCCGCCCTCGCCGACACCGCCGCCGCCCACGCCCGCGAGTTCCGCGGGACGGCCGAACTGCCGTCCGGAGCCTCCCGGCGGTCCCGGCGGGCCGTTCGGGTGAGGGGTGCGGGGCGCGGGGCGTTTCGGGGAGGGCGGGCGTCGGGGCTGCGGCACTGTCGGAGGAATTCCTCCTGCTGCGAGAGGCGATCCGCCGTGTCCCATTCCTCCTCCAGCCCGCCCGCCTCCGGCCACGCCGGGCTGCGGCGCGAGGTCGGTGTGATCGGACTGCTCTGGGCCTCGGTCGGGGCGATCATCGGCTCCGGCTGGCTGTTCGGCGCCCAGAAGGCCGTGGTGGCGGCCGGGCCGGCGGCGCTGCTGTCCTGGGGCATCGGCGCGGTGGCGATCGTGCTGCTGGCGCTGGTGCACGCCGAACTGGGCGGGCTGTTCCCGGTGGCGGGCGGCACGGCGCGCTACCCGCACTACGCCTTCGGCGGGTTCGCCGGGATGTCCTTCGGCTGGTTCACCTGGCTCCAGGCCGCGACCATCGCGCCGATCGAGGTACAGGCGATGATCAACTACGCCCAGCACTGGAGCTGGGCGGACGGCCTGCTGCACAAGAACCTGACGCTGACCACCTGGGGGTTCGTCGTCGCGGCCGTCCTGCTCGGAGTGTTCGTCGCGGTCAACTTCCTCGGCGTACGGCTGCTCGCCCACACCAACAGCGCGGCCACCGTGTGGAAGGTCGCCATCCCGGTGCTGACCATCTTCGCGCTCGGCATCACCGAGTTCCACACCTCCAACTTCGACGTGCACGGCTTCGCGCCGGACGGCGCCAAGGGCGTGCTGGCGGCGATCAGCAGCAGCGGGGTGATCTTCGCGCTGCTCGGCTTCGAGCAGGCCATCCAGTGGGCCGGCGAGAGCCGCAACCCGCGCCGGGACATCCCGCGCGCCGTGCTCGGCTCGGTGGTGATCGGCACGATCGTCTACGTGATGCTCCAGGTGGTGTTCATCGGAGCGCTGCCGCCGGAGACCTTCGCCCAGGGCTGGAGCACGCTCGACTACCCCGGGATCAGCGGGCCGTTCGCGGGCCTGGCGACCCTGATCGGCCTGGGCTGGCTGGCCACCGTGCTGTTCATCGACGCGGTGATCTCCCCGGCCGGCACCGGGCTGGTCTACATCACCTCCAGCTCCCGGGTCACCTACGGCCTGAGCCGCAACGGCTACGCCCCGCAGGCCCTCCAGTCCACCGACAGGCGCGCGGTGCCCTGGCTCGGTCTGCTGATCGCCTGGGCGGCCGGGGTGATCTGCTTCCTGCCCTTCCCGAGCTGGCAGCGGCTGGTCGGCTTCATCACCTCGGCGGTGGTGCTGATGTACGCGGGCGCCCCGCTGGCCTTCGGGGTGCTGCGCAAGCGGCTGCCGGGGACGGAGCGCTCGTACCGCCTGCCGGCCGGTTCGGTGGTCTCGCCGCTGGCCTTCGTGGTGGCGAGCCTGGTCATCTACTGGTCCGGCTGGGACACCCTGTGGCGGCTGGGCCTGGCGATCGTGATCGGCTACCTGCTGCTCGGCGGGTACTCCTGGTACGCCCGTTCGAAGGGGGTCCCGAACGCGCCCCGGATGGACTTCCGGGCCGGGCAGTGGCTGCCGGTCTACCTGGTCGGGATGGGCCTGATCTCCTGGCAGGGCGGCTTCGGGGCGGGCGCGCGGGGGAACCTGCCGCTGTGGTGGGACATCGTCGTGGTGGTGGCGTTCTCGCTGGTCGTCTACTACTGGGCGCTGGCGATCGCGCTGCCGGCGGAGGAGATCGAGCGGAACATCCGGGGCGTCGAGGTGGTGGACGTCAACGGGCACTGAGCGGCGGTCGGAACGGCGGCGGCCCCGGAGGAGGTCCG
>NZ_JBHUAF010000063.1:0-30604 GCF_042789895.1 Kitasatospora sp. NPDC056783 | reverse complement strand
CCTCCCGTCCGGTACGGGGGAGCGGGCGGGCCGCCGTGACGTTTCCGCGTGCGGTCGCCGGGCCTACAGGGCGCCCGGGCGCACCAGCCCGCTCTCGTAGGCGTACACCGCCGCCTGCACCCGGTCGCGCAGCTGGAGCTTCGTCAGCACATGGCCCACGTGGGTCTTCACGGTGGTCTCGCTGACGAACAGCTCGGCCGCGATCTCCGCGTTCGACAGCCCGCGCGCCACCAGCTTCAGCACCTCCAGCTCGCGCTCGGTCAGCGCGCTCAGCGCCTGCGGCGGCGCCTCGTCGCCCGAGGGCAGCTTGGTGGCGTACATGTCCAGCAGCCGCCGGGTGATGCTCGGCGCCAGCATCGCCGCGCCGTCCGCCACCACCCGGATCGCCTGCACCAGCTCCTCGGCCGGGACGTCCTTCAGCAGGAAGCCGCTGGCGCCCGCGCGCAGCGCCTCCACGACGTACTCGTCCAGGTCGAAGGTGGTCAGCACCAGCACCTTGGCCGGGCCGTCCCGCCCCGGGCCGGCGATCCGGCGGGTCGCCTCGACGCCGTCCATCCTGGGCATCCGGATGTCCATCAGCACCACGTCGGGCTGCAGCGCCCGCACCTGGTCCAGGGCCTGCTGGCCGTCGCCGGCCTCACCGACCACCACGAGGTCGGACTCGGCCTCCAGGATCATCCGGAAACCGGTGCGCAGCAGCGGCTGGTCGTCGACCAGCAGCACTCGGATCGTCACCTAGGACTCCTTGCTCATCGGATCCCCCGTGGGATCGCTCTCATCCGACATACGGGCCAGCGGCAGCGGGTACGGCGGCGGGGTGCCGCCGAACTCCGGGCAGCTGGCCTGGTGGTCGCACCAGTCGCAGAGGCGGTTGCGGGTGGCCGGGAAGTCCCCGGTGGCCACCGCGTGGCCGATCCGCTCCCACAGCGCCTGGAGCTTGCGCTCCACCGCGAGCAGGTCCGCCTGGTCCGGGTCGTAGCTGACCACGTCCCCGCCCCCGCCGAGGTAGACCAGCTGGAGGCGCTTGGGGATGACGCCCTTCCAGCGCCACACCACCAGGGCGTAGAACTTCATCTGGAACATCGCCTTGCCCTCGAAGTCCCGCGAGGGCGCCCGGCCGGTCTTGTAGTCGACCAGCCGGACCTCACCGGTCGGGGCGACGTCGACCCGGTCGATGTAGCCGCGCAGCAGCAGCCCCGACTCCAGCGCCGTCTCCACGTAGAGCTCCCGCTCCACCGGGTGCAGCCGGGTCGGGTCCTCCAGCCGGAACCACTGGCCGACCAGCTTCTCGGCGTCCGCCAGCCACCGGGTGAGCGCCTCGCCGTCCGGGTCCTCCGGGAACAGCGAGCCCAGCTCCGGGCGCTCGCCCAGCAGCCGCTCCCACTGCGGGCGCAGCAGGCCCAGCGCCCGATCCGGCGTCCGCTCGGCCGCCGGGCTGTCGAACAGCCGCTCCAGCACCGCGTGCACCAGCGTGCCCCGGGTCGCCGCCGGGCTCGGCGGCTCGGGCAGCCGGTCGATCACCCGCAGCCGGTACAGCAGGGGGCAGGTGAGGAAGTCCCCCGCGCGGGAGGGGGAGAGCCCGGTCGGAGGTGCCGCCGGGCGCCCGGCGGCACTGCTGGTGTCGGTGTGCTGCATGGCTACGACCCTATTGCCCTTCGCTGCCATCCCGCTGCCACGGTGCTGCCGGAGCGGCGGCGGAGTGGGTATGAAGCCGGGAAGAGGGGCGCGCGGCGCCGCCGGGCCGCGATCACGTAGCGTGGGCGCACCGGGGCACGACGGGAGCGACGACCGAAGGGATCACGGTGAGCGACAGCAGAGGGCAGCGGCCCTCCGACCAGCCACCGCAGGACGGCGGCCGGCGTCCGGCCGGGTCGCCGCCCGAGCGCGGCGGCGGCCTCCTGATGGGCCGGCCCTTCGGCGTGCCCATCTACGTCACCCCGTCCTGGTTCGTCATCGCCGCACTCATCACCTGGGTGTTCGGCGGGCAGCTGGGCGAGGTGCTGCCCGATCTCGGCGCCAGCCGCTACCTGATCGCGTTCTTCTTCGCGGTCGCCTTCTACGCCTCCGTCCTGGTGCACGAACTCGCCCACACCCTGGTCGCGCTGCGCTACAAGCTCGGGGTGCGGCGGATCCAGCTCCAGTTCTTCGGCGGGGTCTCCGAGATCGAGAACGAGGCGGAGAGCCCCTGGCGCGAGTTCTGGCTGGCCTTCGTCGGCCCGCTGCTCTCGCTGGCGCTCGGCGGCCTGTTCTACCTCGCGGTGCGGGCGGTGGAGCTCTCCACCGTGCCCGGGGTGCTGCTCACCGGCCTGATGGTCTCCAACCTGGTGGTGGCCGGATTCAACCTGCTGCCCGGCCTGCCGCTGGACGGCGGCCGGATGCTGCGCGCGGTCGTCTGGGCGATCACCGGCAAGCCGATGACCGGCACGGTGGCCGCCGCCTGGGTCGGCCGTGGCCTGGCCGTCGCCGTGCTGATCGGCCTGCCGCTGCTGAGCGCCGCGCGCGGGGTCGAGCGGACCTCCACCGACACCCTGGTGGACGCGGTGCTGGCGGCCGTGCTCGCCGCCATCATCTGGAACGGCGCCACCGGCAGCCTGCGCAACGCCCGGCTCAAGGAGGCGCTGCCCGCCCTGCGGCTGCGCGAACTGGCCCGGCGGGCCGTCGAGGTCACCGCCGACACCCCGCTCGGCGAGGCGCTGCGCCGCGCCCACGAGGCCCGGGCCGGCGCGGTGATCGTGGTGGACGGCCGCGGCGAGCCGATCGCCATCGTGCGCGAGTCCGCCGTGCGGTCGGTGCCCGAGCAGCGCCGGCCCTGGGTGGCCGTCGGCCCGCTCGCCCGCGACATCGAACCCGGCATGCGGCTGGACGCCGACCTCGGCGGCGAGGAGCTGCTGCGGGCCGTCCAGGCCACCCCGGCGGGGGAGTACCTGGTGGTCGAGCCGGACGGCCGGGTGTACGGCGTCGCCGCGCTCAGCGACATCGAGCAGCGGCTGACCGCCGCGATCGCCGGTCGTTGATCACCCGCGTCCCGGAAGCCGGTCCGCTTCCCTTAGGATTGGGCGCATGTCCGAACCGACCGGTGCCGCCCGCCGACGCGGGCCCTTCCAGGTCGGGGACCAGGTCCAGCTGACCGACCCCAAGGGTCGCCACTACACGTTCACGCTCCAGGCCGGGAACCAGTTCCACACCCACAAGGGTGCGTTCCCGCACGACGAGCTGATCGGCGCTCCCGAGGGCACGGTCGTGCGTACCACGGGGAACGTCCCGTACCTCGCGCTGCGCCCCCTGCTCCCCGACTACGTCCTGTCCATGCCGCGCGGCGCCGCCGTGATCTACCCCAAGGACGCGGGGCAGATCCTGGCGATGGCCGACATCTTCGCCGGCGCCCGCGTCGTCGAAGCCGGCGTCGGCTCCGGGGCGCTCAGCACGTACCTGCTGCGCGCCGTCGGCGAGCAGGGCATGCTGGCCTCCTACGAGCGGCGGCAGGACTTCGCCGACATCGCGCAGGGGAACGTCGAGCGCTACTTCGGCGGTCCGCACCCGGCGTGGAAGCTCACCGTCGGCGACCTCCAGGACAACCTGGTCGAGACCGACGTCGACCGCGTCATCCTCGACATGCTGGCTCCCTGGGAGTGCCTGGACGTCGCCTCCAAGGCGCTCGTCCCCGGTGGTCTCATCTGCTGCTACGTGGCCACCACCACGCAGATGTCGAAGACCGTCGAGGCGCTGCGCGAGCACGGCACCTTCACCGAGCCGCAGGCCTGGGAGACCATGGTCCGCACCTGGCACCTGGAGGGCCTGGCGGTCCGCCCGGACCACCGGATGATCGGCCACACCGGTTTCCTGCTCACCGCCCGCCGCCTCGCGGACGGCGTCGAGCCGCCGCTGCGCCGCCGCCGCCCGGCCAAGGGCGCGTACGGCGAGGACTACGACAACGGGGCGCCGGAGCCCAGCCTCCACGAGCGCGCGGCGGCCCGCAAGGCCTCCCGCGGTACGGAGGCGGACCAGCCCGACCTGGGCTGATCCCGACGACGGACGAGGGGTGGTACGGGCGAGGAGCCCGTACCACCCCTTCGGCGTTCGGCCGATCACCGTATGGGACGATGCTGGCTGACGCTTTGGTGGCCGGAGCCCTGGAGGGGACGCCTGGTGGAGACCGCGGTCGGGACGACGGCGACGGCTGGACAGCAGACACCGCGGGGCCGCACCGGGCCAGGGCGCGCGCGGACCGCCCCCTGGCACTGGGCCGTGGCCCTGGCCGGCTGCGGCGCGGTGGTGGGGGCCGCGCTGGCCGCCTCCCCGGCGACCGGCACCCCGGTGTCCGCGCACCCCGCGCCCACGGCCCTCGCCGCGACCGCCGGCCCCGACCCGGCGCAGGTCCAACTCCCGCTGGACTGCGGCCCGTTCCCGGTCAAGACGGCGCTCGGAGTGTCCGCGCGGCTGGGCGACGGGCGCCCCGCCACGGTGGTCGCCGCGCACTGCGCCACCGAGACCGGCACTCCGCCGGACGCCGTCCTCCTGCTCGACTTCGGCCCGGACGGGCGCCCGCGGGTGGCGGCCACCCTGCTCGCCGAGCGCGAGAACCTCACCGTGAGCCGGATCGCGGTGCGTTCGGACGGTGCCGTCACCGGCCACGCGCAGGGGTACTCCGGCGAGGACGTGCCGCGCTTCCGCCCGGACATCTCACTCGACCTCACCTGGACGCCGAAGGGCGGCGGCTGGGAACGCTCCCAGACCGCCGCCCCGGTCTCCGCCGTGTGACGGACCGGCTACTCCGCGTCCGGCCCGTACACCTCGACCCGGTCGGCGACCCGGCGCACGTGGATGCAGTCGCCGGGGCACTCCTTCGCCGAGTCCACCACGTCCTGAAGGATCGTCAGCGGCACCGGGGCGGTCTCCCCGGGCTGCTGGCGCAGCTCGTCGTCCGGCCCCTTCACGTAGGCCAGCCCGTCGATGTCGAGCTCGAAGACCTCGGGTGCGTACTGCGCGCAGATGCCGTCGCCGGTGCACAGATCCTGGTCGATCCACACCTCCAGCGCCTCGGCCGCTGCCGCCGTCTGCTCGGTAACCGACATGGTCCCCTGCCGTTTCTGTCCCGGGTCGCCCCTATTCCTGGAGCAATCCCGCCATTCGTACAACGATCGGACCTCTGCTTGTGGTCGCGATCGGATATCACTTCGCTCGACGATACATCTGGCCCGCTTTGGGTGGTGCGCGGTGGGTATCCCCCTTAGCAGAGGGGAAGCACGCTGGGGCGAAGATCGGACACGCCCGTTCCATCTTTCTTGATCTAGGGGTTTACGGACCCCTGGTCCCAGGTAGGGTCTGGAAGCGTCCAGCTCCCCGGAGGAGGTGAGGACCGTGGCAGCCCACGATGACGACTACAACCGCAGCACCGGCAGGCCCGCTCGTGGTTCCGACGAGGCCGCTCAGGTCTCGTTCCTTGAGCAGGAAATCGCCGTGCTGCGCCGCAAGCTCGCCGACTCGCCGCGCAATTCGAGGATCCTCGAAGAGCGGATCGTCGAGCTCCAGACCAACCTGGCGGGCGTGACCGCCCAGAACGAACGGCTCGCCTCCACCCTGCGCGAGGCCCGCGACCAGATCGTGGCCCTCAAGGAGGAAGTGGACCGGCTGGCCCAGCCCCCGGCGGGGTTCGGCACCTTCCTCGACGCGAACGAGGACGGCACCGCCGACATCTTCACCGGCGGGCGCAAGCTCCGCGTGAACGTCAGTCCCAACGTCGCCCTCGACGAGGTGCGGCGCGGTCAGGAAGTGATGCTCAACGAGGCCCTCAACATCGTGGACGCGATGGCCTTCGAGAACATCGGTGAGATCGTCACCCTCAAGGAGCTCCTGGAGGACGGCGAACGCGCCCTGGTCCTCGGGCACACCGACGAGGAGCGGGTGGTCCGCCTCGCCGAGCCGCTGCGCGGGCTGACGATCCGGCCCGGGGACGCCCTGTTGCTGGAGCCCCGCTCCGGCTACGTGTTCGAGGTGGTGCCGAAGTCCGAGGTCGAGGAGCTGGTCCTCGAAGAGGTCCCGGACATCGACTACCGCCAGATCGGCGGCCTGAGCAACCAGATCGAGCTGATCCGCGACGCGGTCGAGCTGCCGTACCTGCACGCAGACCTCTTCAAGGAGTACGAGCTGCGCCCGCCCAAGGGCGTGCTGCTCTACGGCCCGCCCGGCTGCGGCAAGACGCTGATCGCCAAGGCCGTCGCCAACTCGCTGGCCAAGAAGGTCGCCGAGGTGACGGGCCGGCCCCAGGGGAAGAGCTACTTCCTCAACATCAAGGGCCCCGAACTGCTCAACAAGTACGTGGGCGAGACCGAGCGGCAGATCCGCCTGGTCTTCCAGCGGGCCCGGGAGAAGGCGAGCGAGGGCACCCCCGTCATCGTCTTCTTCGACGAGATGGAGTCGCTGTTCCGCACCCGCGGTTCGGGTGTCAGCTCGGACGTGGAGAACACCATCGTCCCGCAGCTGCTCGCCGAGATCGACGGCGTGGAGGGCCTGGAGAACGTCATCGTCATCGGCGCCTCGAACCGCGAGGACATGATCGACCCGGCGATCCTGCGGCCCGGCCGGCTGGACGTCAAGATCAAGATCGAGCGTCCGGACGCCGAGGCCGCGAAGGACATCTTCTCCAAGTACCTCAAGGACTCGCTGCCGTTCCACCCGGACGACCTCAAGGAGCACGACAGCTCCGTGGAGGCCACCGTCGCCGCGATGATCCAGTCGGTGGTGGAGCGGATGTACTCCGAGACGGAGGAGAACCGCTTCCTGGAGGTCACCTACGCCAACGGTGACAAGGAGGTCCTGTACTTCAAGGACTTCAACTCCGGCGCGATGATCCAGAACATCGTCGACCGCGCGAAGAAGATGGCCATCAAGGACTTCCTCGACCACGGTCAGCGGGGCCTGCGCGTCTCCCACCTGCTCGCCGCCTGCGTCGACGAGTTCAAGGAGAACGAGGACCTCCCGAACACCACCAACCCGGACGACTGGGCCCGCATCTCCGGCAAGAAGGGCGAGCGGATCGTCTTCATCCGCACGCTGGTCACCGGCAAGCAGGGCGCCGAGTCCGGCCGCTCCATCGACACTGTCGCCAACACGGGGCAGTACCTGTAAGCACGCGGTTACCCGGGCCGGCACAGCGGTCCCCGGAGCTGTACGCACACCGTCCGGCTGTGGCGCCTCGCGGCCCCGCAGCCGGACGGCGCGTCTCCGGACCCGCCGGTCGGCGCCGGGTCCTAGGCTCGACCCACCGTCCGCGGGCAGAGACCCGGCGTCGGTGTTGTTCCGCGGTACGTCAGCGTGTTCCGCCCGCCGGGGGCGGCGCACCGGGCAAGGAGGGCCGCATGACCGTACGGCGCGTGATGGGCATCGAGACCGAGTACGGGATCTCCGTGCCCGGGCACCCCAACGCCAACGCCATGCTCACCTCGTCCCAGATCGTCAACGCGTACGCGGCGGCGATGCACCGGGCACGGCGGGCCCGCTGGGACTTCGAGGAGGAGAACCCGCTGCGCGACGCACGGGGGTTCGACCTGGCCCGCGAGGTCGCGGACGCCAGCCAGCTCACCGACGAGGACATCGGCCTCGCCAACGTCATCCTGACCAACGGGGCCCGGTTCTACGTGGACCACGCCCACCCCGAGTACAGCTCGCCGGAGGTCACCAACCCGCGCGACGCGGTGCTCTGGGACAAGGCGGGCGAGCGGATCATGGCGGCCGCGGCCCAGCGCGCGCTGGAACTGCCCAACGGGCAGAACATCCACCTGTACAAGAACAACACCGACAACAAGGGCGCCTCCTACGGCACCCACGAGAACTACCTGATGAAGCGGGCGACACCGTTCGCCGACATCGTCCGCCACCTCACCCCGTTCTTCGTCTCCCGCCAGGTGGTCACCGGCGCCGGCCGGGTCGGCATCGGCCAGGACGGCTCGGCGCACGGCTTCCAGATCAGCCAGCGGGCGGACTACTTCGAGGTCGAGGTGGGCCTGGAGACCACGCTCAAGCGCCCGATCATCAACACCCGGGACGAGCCGCACGCGGACGCCGAGAAGTACCGCCGGCTGCACGTGATCATCGGGGACGCCAACCTCTCCGAGATCTCCACCTACCTCAAGCTGGGCACCACCTCGCTGGTCCTGTCGATGATCGAGGACTCGTTCATCGCCTCCGACCTCGCCGTCGACCAGCCGGTGCGCACCCTCCACCGGGTCTCCCACGACCCGACGCTCAAGCAGCTGATCACCCTGCGCAACGGGCGCAAGCTCACCGCCGTCCAGCTCCAGCTGGAGTACTTCGAGCTGGCCCGCAAGTACGTCGAGGACCGCTTCGGCAACGACGCGGACGAGCAGACCGTGGACGTGCTGGCGCGCTGGGAGGACGTCCTCGGCCGGCTGGAGCGCGACCCGATGTCGCTGTCCCGGCAGCTGGACTGGGTCGCCAAGCGGGAGATCCTGGAGGGCTACCGCAGCCGGGACGCCCTGGGCTGGGAGAGCCCGCGGCTGCAACTGGTCGACCTCCAGTACAGCGACGTGCGCCCCGAGAAGGGGCTCTACAACCGCCTGGTGGCCCGCGGGCGGTTCGAGCGGCTGCTGACCGACGACGAGATCGAGCGGGCCGTCTCCAAGCCGCCGGAGGACACCAGGGCGTACTTCCGCGGGCGCTGCCTGGAGCAGTACGCGGAGCACGTCGCGGCGGCCTCCTGGGACTCGGTGATCTTCGACCTGCCCGGCCGGGACTCGTTGCAGCGGGTGCCCACGCTGGAGCCGCTGCGCGGCACCCGCAACCACGTCAAGGAGCTGCTGGACCGCTGCCGCACGGCGGAGGACCTGCTCCGGGTGCTGTCCGGCGGGTAACTTTTCGATCACCATGGGTGAACGTCCGCCGAATGGGAATCATCCGGGGTGGCAGCGGGTGTTGGACAGGAAGCGCCACCGGCAAACCGGGAGCGGCAGTCGCACCTTGTGTATAGGGTCGATGCAGCAAGCGGAGACCCAACCGTGCCAGACGAATCGAGCGGGGTGAGGGAAATGGCGAGCAAGGACACCGGCGGCGGCCAGCAGCGGGCAAACCGTTCCTCCGAGGAGGTCGAGGAGCAGGCTGCGGAAAGCCAGAATTCCGACGACCTCAAGGAGCGTCAGGAAAAGCTGAGCGACGACGTCGACGCGGTCCTGGACGAAATCGACGAGGTCCTCGAGTCGAATGCCGAGGATTTCGTCCGGGGATTCGTCCAGAAGGGCGGGCAATAGCCCGTCCCCGGGCATTCCGGAATTCACGGTCGCGACCGTCCGCGGCGGCCGGGCGGCAGAACCCGCCCGGCCGTCCGGCACCGGCCCCTCCACGCGTGGACAGTGATCGTCGGGCGGGTAGGGTGCGGGCAGCGCGCGCTTCAAGCTACCTGGAAGGAATCGTGTGGAAGCCAACACTCGTGGCACCGGGCGGCTACCGGCTGCCTTCCTGACCCCGGGGTCCTCCTCGTTCATCGAGTTCCTCGCCGAGCACCGGCCCGATCTGCTCCCCAGCAGCCGCCGCGGACTCCCCGAGGGCACCGTGGTCGAGGCCCCGCACGGGACCACGATCGTGGCCGCGGTCTTCGACGGCGGCGTGGTGATCGCGGGTGACCGCCGGGCGACGATGGGCAACGTGATCGCCCAGCGCGACATGGAGAAGGTCTTCCCGGCCGACGAGTACAGCGCGGTCGGCATCGCCGGCACCGCCGGCCTCGCGGTCGAGATGGTCCGGCTGTTCCAACTGGAGCTGGAGCACTACGAGAAGATCGAGGGCACCACGCTCTCCCTCGAGGGCAAGGCCAACCGGCTCACCACCATGATCCGCGGCAACCTGGGCATGGCGATGCAGGGCCTCGCGGTGGTGCCGCTGTTCGCCGGCTACGACCTGGACCGCGGCCGCGGCCGGATCTTCAACTACGACGTCACCGGCGGGCGTTCCGAGGAGCGGGGCTTCGCCGCCACCGGCTCGGGCTCGGTGTTCGCCCGCGGCTCGATGAAGAAGCTCTACCGCGAGGACCTGACGGCCGACCAGGCCGTCACCCTGGTCGTCCAGGCGCTCTACGACGCGGCGGACGACGACTCCGCCACCGGCGGCCCGGACCTCGCCCGCAAGATCTTCCCGATCGTCTCGCTGATCACCGAGGACGGCTTCCGCCGGCTGACCGAGGCGGAGGTCGCGCGGACCACCGTCGCCATCACCGACGACCGCCTGACCCGGCCCAACGGCCCGCAGGCCCCGCTGATCTAGCCGTCACCTCACAGGAAAGGGACGACCGCCGGTGTCGACACCGTTCTACGTCTCACCCCAGCAGGCCATGGCCGACCGCGCGGAGTACGCCCGCAAGGGCATCGCGCGCGGCCGCAGCGTGGTCGTGCTCACCTACGCCGACGGCATCGTCTTCGTCGCGGAGAACACCTCCAGGGCGCTCCACAAGGTCTCCGAGATCTACGACAAGATCGCCTTCGCGGCGGTCGGCCGCTACAACGAGTTCGAGAACCTGCGCATCGGCGGCGTCCGCTACGCCGACCTGCGCGGCTACTCCTACGACCGGGCCGACGTCACCGCCCGAGGCCTGGCCAACGTGTACGCCCAGACGCTGGGCACCATCTTCTCCTCGGTCGGCGAGAAGCCGTACGAGGTCGAGCTGATCGTGGCCGAGGTCGGCCGCACCGCCGACAACGACCAGATCTACCGGCTCACGCCGGACGGTTCGGTCGTGGACGAGAAGAACTACGTGGTGGTCGGCGGCA
Organism: Kitasatospora sp. NPDC056783; assembly: GCF_042789895.1. Taxonomy (NCBI): domain Bacteria; kingdom Bacillati; phylum Actinomycetota; class Actinomycetes; order Kitasatosporales; family Streptomycetaceae; genus Kitasatospora; species Kitasatospora sp. NPDC056783. Next base: position 19,832 of record NZ_JBHUAF010000063.1, on the reverse strand, counting down.
ACGCCGACTCGATCGGCAACTACCTGGGCCAGCGCCACCGCGCCGGCCTGAGCCTCACCGAGGCGGTGAAGGTCGCGGTCGACTCGCTCGCCCGCGACCCCAACGGGGGCAGCCCGCGCAGCCTCACGCCGGAACAGCTGGAGGTCGCGGTCCTCGACCGCCAGCGGTTCCAGCAGCGCAAGTTCAAGCGGATCCTGGGCAACCAGCTGGGCCGGCTGCTCGACGGGGACCAGTCCGCCGAGGCGGACGACGACGAGGACCCGGCGGACGGCACGCCGGTGTAGCAGTGCCTGTGGAGTCCCGTGCGGCGGCCCGACCGCCGCCGTACGGGACTCCGGTGCCCCTGCGGCGGCCCAGCCGCCGTGGAGGCGGTTTCGGACAGCTCCGACGAGAATGGAGTGCTCATGGACCGCCGGATTTTCGGGCTGGAGAACGAGTACGGCGTGACCTGCACGTTCCGCGGGCAGCGGCGGCTGTCCCCGGACGAGGTGGCGCGGTACCTGTTCCGCCGGGTCGTCTCCTGGGGCCGCAGCAGCAACGTCTTCCTGCGCAACGGCGCCCGCCTCTACCTCGACGTCGGCTCCCACCCCGAGTACGCCACCCCCGAGTGCGACGACGTCGTCGAGCTGGTGACGCACGACAAGGCGGGCGAGCGCATCCTCGAAGGACTCCTGGTGGACGCCGAACGGCGGCTGCACGAGGAGGGCATCGCGGGGGACGTCTACCTCTTCAAGAACAACACCGACTCGGCCGGAAACTCCTACGGCTGCCACGAGAACTACCTGGTGGCCCGGCACGGCGAGTTCTCCCGGCTGGCCGACGTGCTGATCCCGTTCCTGGTCACCCGGCAGCTGATCTGCGGCGCGGGCAAGGTGCTCCAGACCCCGCGCGGCGCGGTGTACTGCGTCAGCCAGCGGGCCGAGCACATCTGGGAGGGCGTCAGCTCCGCGACCACCCGCTCCCGCCCGATCATCAACACCCGGGACGAGCCGCACGCGGACGCCGAGCGCTACCGCCGGCTGCACGTGATCGTCGGCGACTCCAACATGTCCGAGACCACGACGCTGCTCAAGGTCGGCGCCACCGACCTGGTGCTGCGGCTGATCGAGGCCGGCGTGGTGATGCGCGACCTCACCCTGGAGAACCCGATCCGGGCGATCCGCGAGGTCAGCCACGACCTCACCGGCACCCACCAGGTGCGGCTGGCCAACGGCCGCGAGGCCAGCGCGCTGGACATCCAGGAGGAGTACTACACCAAGGCCCTGGAGTTCGCCGACCGCAAGGGCATCAACACCGGGACGGTCGGCCGGGTGCTGGACCTCTGGGGCCGCACCCTGGAGGCCGTCCGCACCGAGCGGCTGGACGGGGTGGCCACCGAGATCGACTGGATCATGAAGTACAAGCTCATCGAGCGCTACCGCGAGAAGCACCAGATGAGCATGTCCAACCCGCGGGTGGCCCAGATCGACCTCGCGTACCACGACATCCACCGCCGTCGCGGCCTGTTCTACCTGCTCCAGGGCAAGGGCCAGGCGCAGCGGGTGACCACCGACCTCAAGACCTTCGAGGCCAAGTCGATCCCGCCGCAGACCACCCGGGCCCGGCTGCGCGGGGACTTCATCCGCCGGGCGCAGGAGCAGCGCCGGGACTTCACGGTGGACTGGGTGCACCTGAAGCTGAACGACCAGGCGCAGCGCACGGTGCTGTGCAAGGACCCGTTCCGCTCGGTCGACGAGCGGGTGGAGAAGCTGATCGCGGGGATGTAGCCCGAGCGGCCGCGTGATCAAGGCGGCATCCGGCCCCGGTGGTGCCTACCGGGGCCGGACGCGTGCCGGGCATACGCTGTCCGTCGAGTCGGGAGAGCCGACTTCGACCGACAGTTAGGACCACCCACCGTGCGCCGCACCGCCGGTTTGCTTCTGACCCTGCCGCTGCTGCTCGCGGTCGCCTGCAGCAGTTCCCCCAAGGCGGCCGGCCCGGCGACACCGTCCCCGGCGAGCGCCGCCCCGACGGTGCCCGCGCCGGTCGGGGAAGCGTCACCGATGCCCACTCTTTCGGGTGGCGGGTTCGGCAGCAAGGCCACCATCACCATCCCCGAGGGCCGGCAGCCCAGTGGCCAGTTCGTGGTGAACACGGTCAGCGAGGGCGATCGCGCCGCCGTCGGCAAGGGTGACTGGGTGACGGTCAACTACACCGCCAAGGACTGGACCACCGGCAAGGACCTGCCCAGCTCGTACGACGCCAACGGCAAGCCGCAGCTCTACCAGGCCGGCAGCGGGCAGCTGGTGCCGGCCCTCGACCAGAGCGTGATCGGCAAGAAGGTGGGCACCCGGCTGCTGGTGGTGGCCCCGCCGGAGGCGGCCTTCGGGGAGCAGGGCTCCGGCCAGCTGGGCGTCAACAAGGGCGACACCGTGGTGTTCGTGCTGGACATCATGGAGAGCCTGCCGCCGGACTCCACGCTGACCGGGACGATGGCCGAGTCGCCCGCGACGATGCCGCAGGTCAAGGACAACGGCAAGGCGCCGGCGACGATCACGGTCCCGGCCGGGCAGGCCGCGCCCACCGACCTCCAGCAGGCGGTGCTGATCAAGGGCGAGGGCAAGCAGGTCAAGAGCGGACAGACCCTGGTGGTGCAGTACACCGGGGTGCTGTGGGCGGACGGCCAGCAGTTCGACGCCTCCTGGACGCACGGGGGCGCGCAGGCGGTGCAGATCGGCACCGGCAGCGTGATCGAGGGCTGGGACAAGGGCCTGGTCGGGCAGAACGTCGGCAGCCGGGTGCTGCTGGTGGTGCCGCCGGCGCTCGGCTACCAGGACAAGGCGCAGGGCGCGGTGCCGCCGAACTCGACCCTGGTCTTCGTCATCGACATCCTGGAAGCGGTCTAGGGCCTGGCCGCCGACGAGGATCCATCGGACAGGCCCCTCGAAGTCACCCCGGGGATTCCGTACGCTTGGGCGGACGCTCGTACAACGAAGCGTCCGCCCTCATCCTGAGCTGTCATACTGCCCACGCACTGTGGCAGGCGCCGCCCGGCGCCGAGGTCCGGGGCGGGCGGTGCGACCGCAGGCCGGCGTGTCCACGCCGGGCGCAGACCTGGAAGACCTCGTGGCGAGATGGATGGGGAGTCATGACTGAGAAGACGCCGAGCCCGGGCGGGGCCGGCACCGCGGCGAACGACAGCTCCGCGGGTGACCCGGCCGCCTCTCGTCCCGGCGGCGAGGCCGGCGCCGATCGCGAGTCGATCGTCGTTCCCCCGGCGATCCTGGCGCAGCAGGCCGGCTGGGCGCAGCCCGGTGACGCGCCGCGCGCCACGGGCGGGGCCAAGACGGACGAGGCCCCGCAGATCTTCGCCTCCAACGTGCGCAAGGCCGACTCCTCGGAGGCCGGGTACGACGAGAACCCGCCCGGCGTCGGCAAGCTGGGCGTGATCCTCGGCACGGTGCTGGCCGTGCTGCTGGTCGGCAGCGGCATCACGCTCTACATGGTGAACAAGGACGGCGGGTCCAAGGACAGCGCGTCGGCCGCCAAGCCGGACGCCGCCAAGACCGCGCCGCCCACGCCGAGCGCCGAGCCGGTGCCGCCGATCAAGGACAGCGCCAAGGTGCTGCCGACCGTCACCGGCGACTTCGGCAAGAAGGCCGAGATCCAGGTGCCGGGCGAGGCGTCCGACGGCTCGTTCGTGGTCAAGGTGCTCACCGAGGGCAACGGTGCCAAGGTCGAGAAGAACTCCTGGACCTCGGTGGACTACACCGCCAAGGACTGGAACACCGGCAAGGACATCCCGAGCTCGTACGACGCCAGCGGGAAGCCGCAGATCTTCCAGGCCGGCACCGACGCCCTGATCCCGGCGCTGGACCAGGCCGTGATCGGCAAGAAGGCCGGCAGCCGGCTGCTGGTGGTGGCACCGCCGACCGCCGCCTTCGGCTCGCAGGGCAAGGCCGACATGTCGATCGGCGCCAAGGACGACCTGATCTTCGTGATCGACATCCGCAACGCCAACGCGCCCGACGCGGTGGTGAGCGGTACCGTCACCCCGCCGCCGGCGGACTTCCCGCAGGTCAAGGACAACGGCAAGAAGCCGGCCGAGATCACCCCGGTGCCCGGGGCGGCCGACCCGACCGAGCTGAAGTCGCACATCCTGATCAAGGGCACCGGCCCGAAGGTGGAGAAGGGCGAGAAGGTCGTCGTCCAGTACACCGGCGCGCTCTTCAAGGACGGCAAGGTGTTCGACTCCTCGCTCAGCAAGGGCCAGGCGTTCACCTTCCCGGTCGGCGGCGGACAGGTCATCCAGGGCTGGGACCAGGGCCTGGAGGGCCAGACGGTCGGCAGCCGGGTCGAGCTGGTGATCCCCGCCTCACTGGGCTACGGCGACAAGGGCCAGGGCGACATCCCGGCCGGCGCGACGCTGGTCTTCGTGGTGGACATCCTGGACGCCGGTCAGGGCTGAGTCACTTTCGGGTGACAATGGTGCGCGTGTGACCTTCGGGTCCGGCCTGCGTGGCCGGACCCGGACGGGCGGCGGGCGCCCGTACTGTGGTCCGCCAGGACTCGTCGTTCTGGCGGACCGGGTGCGGGCGCCTGCCGCTTGGTCGTGAATGACAGCGAATGTGAGAAGAGGGACTGTGAGCGTCAACCTCAGCGAGAAGCCCGAGATCGACTTCCCGATCGGCGACGCCCCGAAGGAGCTGCAGATCCGCGACATCGTCGTCGGTGACGGCGACGAGGCCAAGCCGGGCCACAACGTCAAGGTCCGCTACGTCGGCGTGACCTTCGAGACCGGCGAGGAGTTCGACGCGAGCTGGAACCGGAGCCCGAACGAGTTCCGTTTCCCGCTGGGCGCCGGCCGCGTCATCAAGGGCTGGGACCAGGGCGTCGCGGGCATGAAGGTCGGCGGTCGTCGCGAGCTGACCATCCCGTCGCACCTGGCGTACGGCGCCCAGTCGCCGTCGCCGCTCATCCCGGCGCACTCGACCCTGATCTTCGTGGTCGACCTGCTGGGCGTCTGAGCCGGTTGTGACCGTGGGCCGGACCCCTCCGGGGGCCCGGCCCACGGGCATGTCCGGGCCCGAACGGCACGCCGCGGGGAGCGGGCGCGAGAGGCGGCTTTTGCACCGCGTACCGCTACCGGTACGGTCGGTCCCGCCGGGTGGTGATCGCCCGGTTGGCGCACCCCGCGCGCGGCGCGGCACACCGGAAGGGTCAGCGATGGCGATCGCCAAGGCAGAGCGGCTGATGAATCTCGCCCTGTGCCTGATGAACACCAGACGTCCGCTCTCCAAGAAGGAGCTGCGGGAATCCATCGAGGCGTACCGCGAGGCCTGGCAGAACAGCAGCGAGGACGCCTTCAACCGGATGTTCGAGCGGGACAAGGACGACCTGCGCGAACTCGGCCTGGTGATCGACGTCGACGAGAGCACCCTCGACGGGGAGCTCGGCTACCTGGCCCGGGCCGACCGCAACCGGCTGCCCGAGATCGCCCTGGACGCGGAGGAGGCGGCCGCGCTGACCCTGGCCGCCCGGGTCTGGCAGCAGGCCAAGATGTCCGGCGCGGCCAGCGGCGCCCTCCAGAAGCTGCGCGCGGCCGGGGTGCCGTTCGGCGAGGCCGAGGGCCGGACCGCCCTGGAGCCGCGCATCCCGGCCCGGGAGGCCGCGTTCGAGCCGCTGCTCACCGCCGCCCGGGACCGCCGTCCGGTCACCTTCGAGTACCGCAAGGCCGGGGCCGCCGCCGTCGAGCAGCGCAGCGTCGAGCCGTGGGCGCTGGAGTGCTGGCGCGGGCACTGGTACCTGGCCGGGTACGACCGTGACCGGGGCGACGCCCGGGTGTTCCGGCTCAGCCGGATCACCGGCCGGGTGAAGGCCAGGTCCGGGGCCTTCCTCGGCACCGTGCCCGAGCACGTGGACGTCCGGGCCACCGTGGCGAAGTTCGCGGGGGAGGGGGCCACCGCCACCGCGACCGTGCGGGTCCGCCGGGGCGCCGGCTTCCCGCTGCGCACCAAGGCGCTGAACAGCACCCGGGTCGACGAGGCCTGGGACGAGCTGGAGATCCCGTACGGCAACGGGCTGGGCGCGGACCTGGCGGAGTTCGGGCCGGACGTGCTGGTGCTCGGGCCGGAGGAGCTGCGGGCGGATGTGATCGACCGGCTGCGGGCGGTCGCGGGGCTTGAAGGGGTTCGGGCATGAGCAACGCCATCGACCAGACGCGACGGATGCTGTCGCTGGTCACCTACCTGCGCGAGCGGCCGGGCGCCGAGGTCGCAGAGGTGGCCCGGGCCTTCGGGATCAGCGAGCGCGAACTGATCGGGGACCTCAACGTGCTGCCGATGTGCGGCACCAGCTTCCGCGGCGGCGACCTGCTCGACATCGACACCGACGGCGAGCGGATCTGGTGGCACAACGTCGACGACGTGGCCCAGCCGCTGCGCCTGGCCGCCGACGAGGCGACCGCGCTGCTGGTGGCCGCCCGCGCGGTGGCCGGGCTGCCGGGCCTGCGGGCCGGGGACCGGGAGGCGCTCACCCGGGCCGTCGCCAAGATCGAGAACGCCGCGGGGGAGAGCGCCGAGGGCAGTGCCCGGGTCGGCGTGACCTTCGAGGCGGAGAGCCACGTGTTCGCCGACATCGACCGCGCGCTCAGCGAGGGCCGCCGGCTCTGGCTGCGCTACTACTCGCACGGGCGCGGTGGGATGACCGAGCGCGAGGTCGACCCGATCCGGCTGCTCACCGAGGGCCACACCTACCTCGAGGCGTGGTGCCGCACCTCCGAGGACCACCGGATGTTCCGGCTCGACCGGGTCGCCGAGATCCGCGTCCTGGACGTCCCGGCCGACCCGCCCCGGCGGGAGCCGCGCGACCTGAGCGGCGGACTGGTCAACCCGGCGGCGGACGACCCGGAGGTGGTGGTCGAGGTCTCCTCCGGCGGGCGCTGGGTGGCCGAGTACTACACCCACGACCGGGCCGAGGAACTGCCCGACGGCGGGCTTCGGATCACCCTGCGCAGTGCCGATCCCTCCCAGCTGCGCCCGCTGGCGCTGCGGCTGGGCCGGGACGGCCGGATCGTCTCGCCGCCCGCACTGGCCGAGCAGGCGCGTTCGGCCGCGCGGGAGGCGCTGGCCGCCTACGGGGAGGGGCGGGACTGAGCGGTGGAACCCGGGACCAGATTCAAGGTGTACTGCTCGGAGTGCCGGGAGAAGGTGGAGCTCCCGGCCGAGGAGTTCCGCCTGACCCTCGGTCGCACCCCGGCCCAGGCGCACTACAGCTTCGGCTGCCCGCGGTGCGGGGCGGCGGTGCGCAAGCCGGCCGGGGAGAAGATCGTCGAGGCGCTCACCGGGGCCGGGGTGCGCACCATGCGGCTCGTCCCGGCGGAGGGCTGACGGCCGTACGGCCCGTATAGGCTGGGGCGCATGTCCTGGATGCTCGTCGCCGCCGTCCTGCTCGCCACCGCGGGCCTGCTGGTCCTCGGGGTCCTCGCGATCCGGCTCTGGCTGGACGTGCGGGCGCTCGCCGAGGGCGTGGACCAGGCCTCGCGGGCACTGGCCGCGGCGGCGGAGGAGCTGGCGGACGCGATGCCGGGCGTCGTGGTCCAGGACGCCGAGCGGGGCGTCCCGGTTCCCTAGGACGCGAATCGTCGGAGACCGCCTAGCACAGCCGGGCTCCCGGCGGTACGGGGGCTGCTCCACACGGGTGAGGGCGGGTTACGCTCTCAGGTGGCTCCTGAACCGTGTACCGGGGGCCGCTGTCCTGTTCGGGCGGTCGTCGTCGTGGCGTCATCCGCAGCGGTTACCATCCGCAGCGGACGGGCCGGTCGGGCCGCCGAGACTGAAGGTGGTCGCGCATGCGCATCTCGATGACCGCGATCGTGGTGATCGTGGTACTCGCCATCGTGCTGTTCGGAGCCAAGCGGCTGCCGGAGGTGGCGCGCTCGCTGGGCAAGTCGATGCGGATCCTGAAGAGCGAGGCCAAGGCGATGCGGTCGGACGGCGAGTCCGAGCAGCCGGCCCGGCCCGCTCCGGCACCGGTGGACGGCGGCGCGAGCAGGACCGTCCAGGCCGCTCCGGGCGCTTCGGCCACGGCCCGTCCGGTGAACGATTCCGCCGCCGGGGCCTCCGCGCCCGACGGCGACCGCCCGCACTGAGCGCGGCGCACGTGACGTACGCGACTTCGGAGGCCCGTCGACCGGCGGGCCCCCACGCACGAGTTGAGGACCGGGGTTGAGCAAGCTCTCCAAGGCGCCGAAGGCGTCAAAAGATCCTGAGGGGCGGATGGCCCTCGCCGATCACCTGCGGGAACTGCGCAACCGGGTGATCAAGTCGGTCCTGGCGATCGTGCTGATCACCATCGTGGCGGCGATCTACCACAAGCAGCTGGAGGACCTGCTGCTGAAGCCGCTGCCGCGCTGTGACACCAAGGAGCTGGCCGAGCACTACCACGGCAAGTGCGCCCAGGTCTCCAACATCGGTCTGACCTCCGGTTTCACCTGGATGCTCAAGGTGGCCCTGACGGCCGGCGTGGTCGCGACCGTGCCGATCTGGCTGTACCAGCTCTGGGCCTTCGTGGCGCCGGGCCTGCACAGGCACGAGAAGAAGTACACGGTCGTCTTCCTGCTCTGCGGGACGCCGCTGTTCCTGGCGGGCGTGGCCGTGGCCATCCTGGTGCTGCCGACCACGGTCGACGTGTTGATCTCGTTCACGCCGAACAACACCACGCCGATCCTGCCGCCCGAGGACTACTTCGACATCGCCACCCGGATGGTGCTGGTCTTCGGCCTGGCCTTCGAGTTCCCGCTGCTGCTGGTGATGCTGAACGTCATCGGCATGGTCACCGGCAAGCGGCTGCTGGGCTGGTGGCGCGGCATGGTCATGGGCATCACGGTGTTCGCGGCCTTCGCCACGCCGAGCGCCGAACCGCTGAGCATGCTGGCGCTGGCCGCGCCGATCTGGGCGCTGTACTTCGTCGCGGTGGGGGTCGCGCTCCTCAACGACAAGCGCAGGCGCCGCAACAACCCGGACGCGGACCTGGACGACGAGGAGGCCTCGCAGGTGGACCTCTCGGTGCAGTCGGTGGCCGGGGCGGAGATGGTCGAGGCCTCCGCGGCTCCGGCGGCCGGTGCGGCGCTGCCGGCGTCCCGCCGCGACGAGATGGACGACATCACCTGATCCGGTAGGCCTGGAGGAGCCCCGGTCCGCCGCCGTCGAGCGGTGGGCCGGGGCTTTTCGTCGCCCTCTGGTCAGAGTCGATGGAATGTGACATATTACTGGTGTGCTGAAGAACCGGAGACCTCCCCTGGACGTCGTCGTGGTCGGCGCCGGTGTGGTCGGCGCCGCCTGCGCCTACTACGCCGCCCGCGCCGGGCTCGCCGTCGCCGTCGTGGACCGCGGGCCGGTGGCCGGCGGCACCACCGGCGCGGGCGAGGGCAACCTGCTGGTCTCCGACAAGGAGCCCGGCCCCGAACTCGGCCTCGCCCTGCTCAGCACCCGGCTCTGGCGCGAACTCGCCGAGCTGCTCGGCCCGGCGATCGAGTACGAGGCCAAGGGCGGCCTGGTGGTCGCCTCGACCGCCGCCGGACAGGACGCGCTGCGGGCCTTCGCGGCCGCGCAGCGGGAGGCCGGAGTCGAGGCCGAGGAGGTGCCCGGCGAGCGGCTGCGCGAGCTGGAGCCCCACCTCGCCGAGGGCCTGGCCGGAGGCTTCCACTACCCGCAGGACGCCCAGGTCCAGCCCGCCCTCGCCGCCGCCCACCTGCTGCGCGAGGCCCGTCGGCTGGGCGCCGAGCTGATCACCGGGGAGAGCGTGACGGCGGTGGACCGAGGCCCGGACGGCGCCGTGCGCGGGGTGCGGACCGACCGGCGGAGCCTGGCCGCGCCCGCCGTGGTGAACGCCGCCGGGACCTGGGGCGGCGAGCTGGCCGCGATGGCCGGGGTGCATCTGCCGGTGCTGCCCCGACGCGGCTTCGTGCTGGTCACCGAGCCGCTGCCGCGGGTCGTCCGGCACAAGGTGTACGCCGCCGACTACGTGGCCAACGTGGCCAGCGGATCGGCCGGGCTGGAGACCTCCGCCGTGATCGAGGGCACCCCGGGAGGGCCGGTGCTGATCGGCGCCAGCCGGGAACGGGTCGGCTTCGACCGCACGCTCTCCCAGGAGGTGCTGCGGCGGCTGGCCGTCCAGGCCGCGGAGCTCTTCCCGGTGCTCGCCGACGTCACCGTGCTGCGCGCCTACCGGGGCTTCCGCCCGTACCTGCCGGACCACCTGCCGGCCATCGGGGCGGACCCCCGGGTGCCCGGGCTGTACCACGCCTGCGGGCACGAAGGGGCCGGCATCGGGCTGGCCCCGGCGACCGGGCTGTTGATCAGCGAGCAGCTCACCGGCAAGCAGCCGGAACAGGATCTCGCCCCGTTCCGGGCGGACCGCTTCCCGGCCGGGTGACGGCCCGGCCGGGAAACCACCCGGACGTGTGAAGTTCCCCGTTGGACCCGTGAGATGGACCCGTGAGATGGACCCGTGAGACGGACCCGCCCGTGAGTCGGGTCCGTGAGCTGGACTCGTGAGATTGGAGAGGCCGCCGATGCGCCGCCGCACCCCCGCCGGGCTGGTCGAGGCCGAGCCCGGGCCCGCCCACCTGATCGAGTTCGACGGGCGGCCCGTCCCCGCGCTGCCCGGTCAGTCGATCGCCGCCGCGCTCTGGGCCGACGGCGTGCTCGCCTGGCGCACCACCCGGGTCGGGGGGAAGCCGCGCGGGGCGTTCTGCGGCATCGGCGCCTGCTTCGACTGCCTGGCCACCGTGGACGGCCGCCCCAACCAGCGCACCTGCCTGCTGCCCGCCGAACCGGGCACCACCGTCACCACCCAGGAGGGCCACGGCCGTGCCGACCTCGCCGTCTGAGACCTTCGACCTCGCCGTGGTGGGCGCCGGACCGGCCGGGCTGGCCGCCGCCGTCGCCGCCGCCGACCTCGGGCTGAGCTGCGTCCTGCTGGACGGCGGGCAGCGCACCGGCGGCCAGTACTACCGCCACCCGGCGCCCGGGCTGGGCGCGGCCCGGCCGGACCGGCTGCACCACGGCTGGTCCGTCTACACCGGCCTGGCCGAACGGCTGGACGCCTCGCCGCGGGCCGAGTTCCGGGGCGGCCACCAGGTCTGGGCGCTGGAGCGCACCGGGGACGGCTTCGCGCTGCACGTGACCCGTGGGCCGGAAGGCGCCGACCGGGCCACCGTCCGGTCCCGCTCGGTGCTGCTCGCCACCGGCGCGTACGAGCGGCAGCTGCCGTTCCCCGGCTGGACGCTGCCCGGGGTGGTCACCGCGGGCGGCGCCCAGGCCATGCTCAAGGCCGGGCTGGTGCTGCCCGGGAAGCGGATCGTGGTGGCCGGCAGCGGACCGCTGCTGCTCGCGGCGGCCTCCTCGCTGGTCGCCGCCGGGGCCGAGGTGCCCGCCGTGGTCGAGGCCACCGGCTACCTCGGGTACGTCCGGCGCCCCGGCGTGCTGGCGGGCGTGCCCGGCAAGCTGGTCGAGGGCGCCGGGCACGGCAGTGCGCTGCTGCGGCACGGCGTCCGGCTCCGCCCGCGCGGAGCGGTGGTCGAGGCGCACGGGACGGACCGGGTCACCGGTGTCACGGTGGCCCGGCTGGACGCCGACTGGCGGCCGGTGCCCGGCACGGAACGGCGGATCGACTGCGACGCGCTCGCCGTGGGCCACGGGCTGCTGCCGCAGATCGACCTGGCCACCGAGCTGGGCGCGCGGACCCGTAACGGACCGGACGGCGCGGTCGCGCTGGCGGTGGACGCCCGGCTGCGCACCAGCGTGCCCGGGCTCTGGTCGGCGGGGGAGACCAACGGCGTCGGCGGCGCCGACCTCGCCCTCGTCGAGGGCGAGCTGGCCGCGCACGCCGTCGCCGGGGCGCGGCCCGCGTCCGGGCTGCTGCGCCGCCGGGCGCGGCTGCGGGCCTTCGCCGAGCTGATGGCCGCCGCCCACCGGCCGGGCCCCGGCTGGACCGGCTGGCTGCGCCCGGACACCGACGTCTGCCGGTGTGAGGAGGTGCCGGTCGCGGCGATCCGGGAGGCCGTCGACGAGCTGGGCGCGGGTGATCCGCGCACCGTCAAGCTGCTCACCAGGGCCGGGATGGGCTGGTGCCAGGGCCGGATGTGCGGCCCGGCGGTGGCCTGTCTGGCGGGTGCGGGTGCGGGTGCGGGTGCGGATGACGGCTCGGGCTCGGGTGGGCCTGGGCCGGGCCCGGACCGGCGGCCGCTGGGCTGCCCGGTGCCGCTCTCCCAGCTGGCGGCGGGCCCCCTCCCCGAGCGGGGCCCCGTACCCGAGTAGGCCCCCGTGGGCAGGGCCCCGTCCCCGAGTGGGGCCTCTCTGTCTTCCGGGTGGGCCGGGGAGCTTGTCTCCGGCCCGATCCGGCTTATAAAATGTCACACCTCATCAAGGAGTCCACGTGTCCATCACCTCGCACGACACCTCCCGCCCCTGGCGCGGAATCATGGTCGCCACCACGCTGCCGCTGCGACCGGACCACTCCGTCGACTACGACGCCTACGCCGAGCACGTCCGCTGGCTGATCGACTCCGGCTGCGAGGGCGTCGTCCCCAACGGCTCGCTGGGCGAGTACCAGACGCTGACCGCCGAGGAGCGCGCCCGGGTGGTCGAGGTCGCGGTCGAGGCGGCCGGCGACGGCTCCCGGGTGATGCCCGGGGTGGCCGCGTACGGCAGCGCCGAGTCCCGCCGCTGGGCCGAGCAGGCCGCCGAGGCCGGCGCCGGCTCGGTGCTGCTGCTGCCGCCCAACGCCTACCGGGCCGACCACGCCTCGGTGCGCGCCCACTACGCCGAGGTCGCCAAGGCGGGCCTGCCGGTCGTGGCGTACAACAACCCGATCGACACCAAGGTGGACCTCGTCCCCGCGCTGCTCGCCCGACTGCACGGCGAGGGCTCGATCGTCGCGGTCAAGGAGTTCAGCGGCGACGTCCGCCGGGCGTACGAGATCGCCGAGCTGGCCCCCGGGCTCGACCTGCTGATCGGCGCCGACGACGTGCTGCTGGAGCTCGCGCTGGCCGGCGCGGTCGGCTGGATCGCCGGCTACCCGAACGCGCTGCCGGAGGCCTCGGTGGCGCTCTACGACGCCGCCGTCCGGCACGACCTGGAGAGCGCGCTGCCGCTCTACAAGGCGCTGCACTCGCTGCTGCGCTGGGACTCCAAGACCGAGTTCGTCCAGGCGATCAAGCTCTCGATGGACATCGCCGGGCGCCCCGGCGGCCCGGTGCGGGCTCCGCGGGTGCCGCTCTCCCCGGAGACCGAGGCGGCCGTGCGCGCGGCCACCGAGAAGGCGCTGGCCGACGGCCTCGTCTGATCCGACCACTCAACCATCCGATCCTGTACGGGAGTCGTGACCCATGCGCAGCCGTCATGTGTTCCACGCCGTCGACTCGCACACCGAGGGCATGCCGACCCGGGTGATCACCGGGGGCTTCGGCGTCATCCCCGGGGCCACCATGGCCGAGCGCCGGGTGCACTTCCAGGAGCACCTGGACCACTTCCGTACCCTGCTGATGTACGAGCCGCGCGGCCACGCGGCGATGAGCGGCGCGATCCTCCAGCCGCCGACCCGGCCGGACGCCGACTTCGGGGTGCTCTACATCGAGGTCTCCGGACTGCTGCCGATGTGCGGCCACGGCACCATCGGGGTCGCCACCGTGCTGGTCGAGACCGGGATGGTGCCGGTGGTCGAGCCGGTCACCACCGTCCGGCTGGACACCCCGGCCGGGCTGGTGGTCGCCGAGGTGAGGGTCGAGGACGGCGCCGCGAAGGCGGTGACCATCCGCAACGTGCCGTCCTACTCGGTCGCCCTGGACCGCAAGATCGAGGTGCCCGGCTACGGCGCGGTGACCTACGACCTCGCGTACGGCGGCAACTTCTACGCCATCCTGCCGCTCGCCGAGTTCGGGCTGCCCTTCGAGCGCGAGCACAAGCAGGAGATCCTGGACGCGGGCCTGGCGATGATGGCGGCGATCAACGCGGCCCCGGACCGGCCGGTCCACCCGGAGAACCCCTCCATCCACGGGTGCCACCACGTCCAGCTGCTCGCCCCGGGCTCCACCGCCGAGCACTCCCGGCACGCGATGGCCATCCACCCCGGCTGGTTCGACCGCTCGCCCTGCGGCACCGGCACCTCGGCCCGGATGGCCCAGCTGCACGCGCGCGGCGAACTGCCGCTCGGGCAGGACTTCCGCAACGACTCCTTCATCGGGACCACCTTCACCGGGCGGCTGGTGGAGGAGACCGAAGTGGCGGGACTGCCCGCGGTGGTGCCCACCGTCACCGGGCGGGCCTGGATCACCGGCACCGCCCAGTACTTCCTCGACCCGAGCGACCCGTTCCCGGCGGGCTTCCTGCTCTGACCTCCCCGTACGAACCTCTCCCGAAGGGCCGCCGCCGTGACCATCACCTCGTACAACCCCGCCGATCCGGAGGACCTGCTGGTCGCCGTCGAGGAGCCCGGCGCCGAGGCCGTGCGGGCCGCCGTCGGGCGGGCCCGGGCGGCGCAGGGCGGCTGGCTCGCCGCCGGGGCGGCCGGCCGGTCGGCGGCGCTCGGCCGGATCGCGGACGCCGTGGAGGCGCACGCCCGGGAGCTGGCCGCGCTGATCGTGCGCGAGGTCGGCAAGCCCGCGGCCGAGGCGGCCGGCGAGGTCGCCCGGACGGCGGCGATCTGGCGCTACTACGCGCAGGCGCCGTACGCGCCGTCCGGGGCGGTGCACGAGACCGCCGCCGGGCCCGGGCTGCTGCTCACCCGGCGCCGCCCGTACGGGGTGGCCGGGCTGATCGCACCGTGGAACTTCCCGCTGGCGATCCCGAGCTGGAAGGCCGCGCCGGCCCTCGCGGTCGGCAACGCGGTGGTGCTCAAGCCCGCGCCCGAGGCGACGGCCTGCGCGCTGCGGCTGGCGGAGCTGGCCGGGCTCCCCGAGGACGTGTTCACGGTGCTGCCCGGCGGGGCGGAGGAGGGCGCGGCGCTGGTCGACGCGGCGGACGTGGTCTCCTTCACCGGCTCGACCGGCGTCGGCCGGGCCGTGGTGCGGGCCGCGACCGGGCGCGGGGTGCCGGTGCAGGCCGAACTCGGCGGGCTGAACGCCGCGTTGGTGCTGCCGGACGCCGACATCGAGCTCGCCGCCGGGCACCTCGCGGCGGCCATCGCCGGGTACGCCGGGCAGAAGTGCACCGCCACCAGCCGGGTGATCGCGGTCGGCGCCGCCTACGAGCCGCTGCGCGAGGCGCTGGTCAAGGCGCTCGCGGCGGTCGACGACACGGTCTGCGGACCGGTGATCAACCGCGCCGCGCGGGAGCGGCTGACCGGCGCCGTCTCCTCGGCGGCCGGGGCCGGGGCCGTGGTGCTGACGGGCGGCGGGGTGCCCGAGCGGGCCGGCTGGTACGTCGAGCCGACCCTGCTCGCCGACGTCCCGGCCGAACACCCGCTGGCCCGCGAGGAGTTCTTCGGCCCGGTCGCGGTGCTGCACGCCGCGGCCGACCTGGACGAGGCGATCGCGCTCGCCAACGACACCCCGCACAGCCTCTCCACCTCGGTGCACACCCGCGACCTGGACGTGGCGCTGGCCGCCGCCGACCGACTGGACGCGGGCATGATCCGGATCAACGCCCCGTCCAGCGGGGTCGACTTCCACCTGCCGTTCGGCGGGGCCAAGGGCGCGAGCCACGGCGACCGCGAACAGGGCCAGGCGGCACTGGACTTCTACACCGTCAGCCGGACCGTGAGCGTGCTGCCGGGCGGGGGCGCCTGATGTTCGTCCGCACCGTCGACTACCACACGGCCGGCGAGCCGTTCCGGATCGTGCTGGACGGCGCGCCGCCGATCCCCGGTGACACCGTCGCCGAGCGTCGGGCCATCGCACTCGGCGCCGGCGGCAGCGCGACCGCACCCCGGCCGAGCCCGCTGGACACCGTCCGCCGGCTGCTCACCCGGGAGCCGCGCGGCCACGCCGGGATGTACGGCGGCTTCCTGGTGCCGCCGGACGACGACGAGGCGCACCTCGGGGTGCTGTTCTGGCACAAGGACGGCTACTCCACCGCCTGCGGGCACGGCACCATCGCGCTCGGCGCCTGGGCGGTGGACTCCGGCCTGGTGGCGGCCCCGGCGGACGGCGTGGCGCGGGTGCGGATCGACGTGCCGTCCGGCCGGGTCACCGCACTGGTGCACCGGTCGGGCGGGCGGACCGTCGGGGTGACCTTCCGCAACGTGCCCACCCGGGTGGCGGAGCCGAAGCTGCCGGTGGAGACCTCGCGCGGCACCGTCGAGGTCGCGGTGGCGCACTCCGGCGCCTGCTACGCCTCGGTGCCGGCGGCCGCGTTGGGGCTCGCCGTGGAACCCGACCAGCTGCCCGAACTCACCGCCGTGGGGCGGGAGATCAGATCCGCGCTGGCCGGCTCGGCGGCGGTCGCGCACCCGACGGACCCCCTGCTGTCGGGTGTGTACGGGGTCGTGCTGTACGACGAACTCCCCTCGATCGACGGTGAGTTGAACCAGCGGAACGTCACCGTGTTCGCGGACGGGCAGATCGACCGATCGCCCTGCGGCTCCGGCACCTCCGCCCGGCTCGCCGTGCTCGCGGCCGAGGGGCGGCTGGCCCCCGGCGAGCCGCTGCGGCACGAGTCCGTCATCGGCACCGTCTTCACCGGCCGCTACCTGCCGGGCGGCGACCCGCGCGGCGAGGGCGTGGTCACCGAGGTCGGCGGGACGGCGTTCCGCACCGGCGAGCACGGCTTCGTCCTGGAGCCGGGCGACGAGCTGGGAACGGGGTTCCTGCTGTGAACCCGAACGCGTCCTCCGGTACGGGGGCCGTGCCGCTCCGGCACCTCGTGCCCGGGGGGACCTCCCGGCCGCCGGGCCGGGAGAGCACCGGCGGGGTCGGGCCCGCCGAGGCGGTGGGGGCGATCGAGCGGGTGCTGCTGGACGGGTTCGACCCGGAGGCGGCACCCGCCCGATCGGCCGTACCGGTCCCCGCCGGGGAACTGCTGCTGATGCCGGCCGCCGCCGGACCGTACGCGGGCGTGAAGATCGCCGGGGTGGCGCCGGCCAACCCGGAACGGGGGCTGCCCCGGATCACCGGCAGCTACCTGCTGCTGGACGGGCCCACCCTGCAGCCGGTCGCGCTGCTGGACGGCGCCGCGCTCACCGCGCTGCGCACGCCCGCCGTCACCGCGGCCGCGCTGCGGCGGCTGGCGCCGCCGGAGGCCGAGCACCTGGTGCTGTTCGGCTCCGGGCCGCAGGCCTACGGACACCTGGACGCGCTGCTCGCCGTCCGGCCGCTGACCCGGCTCACCGTGGTGGCGCGCGACGCCGGGCGGGCGCGGGCGCTGGCGGCGTACGGGCACGGGCTCGGCCTGACGGCCGGCGTCGGCGGGCCGGAGGCGGTGGCCTCGGCGGACCTGGTGGTCTGCTGCACCACCGCGCGCACACCGCTGTTCGACGGCACGCTGGTGCCCGCGCACGCGGTGGTGGCGGCGGTCGGCTCGCACGAGCCGGACGCGCGGGAGGTGGACGCGGCGCTGGTCCACCGTGCCGAGCTGTACGTGGAGGCGCGGGCGGTCGCGGCCCGGGAGGCCGGGGACCTGCTGATGGCGGGCGTGGCCGGGCGGCGGCTGTGGAACCTCGCGGAGCTGGTGCGCGGCGAGACACCGGTGCCGGACGGGCGGCCGCGGTTCTTCAAGAGCGTCGGGATGGCCTGGGAGGACCTGGCGGTCGCGGCGGAGGTGTACCGGCGGTCCGGGGGCGGTTCGACACCGTAGCGGAGCCGGCGGTCGGTCCCCGGATCGGTCTCCGGATCAGTCCCTGGATCAGTCCCCGAGGAGGCAGAGCCAGCTGCCCGGGGTGGCGGCGCAGTGGGCGAGCAGGTTGCGCAGGTCGCGCACGGCCGCCCGCTGCGCCTCGCTGGTGCAGCGGGCGAGCAGGGCGGTGGCCTCCTCGAAGGCGGCGCCCGCGTCCTGCTCGTTGAACAGGGTGTCGCCGTACGGGTCGATCCGGCCGAGCCGGTGGTCGGACGGCCGGGCGTGTTCCGCGAGCGCCTCGGCGAGGCCGCCGCCGTGGCAGGTCGACAGGTGCAGCATGGCGGGGCCGCCGCGGCGGCCGCCCTGCGGACGGCCGTCGTACAGCGCCACTTCGATCGACAAGTCCGTTGCTCCTGACGGGAGTCGGGCGTTTCAGCGGTAGGTCGAGAGCAGCCGGGCCAGGTGCCGGCCGGTGACCAGCAGGGGCTCCTCGCTGCGGGCGACCTGGGCGGCGAGCTCGGCGCCTTCGAGGGTGTTGATGACGGTGCCGGCCAGTTCGCGGGCGTCCTCCTCGCCGATGCCGGAGGCGCGCAGCCGTTCCTCCACGATGGCCCGCCAGTTGGTGAAGGCCTCGGCCACGGCCTGCTCGATCACCGGCGCCCGGCCGATGGTCTCCAGCGCGGTGCTGGTGATCGGGCAGCCGTCCTGCCAGTCGGAGGCGCGCAGTTCGGTGGCGAGCAGCCGGGTGCAGGCGGTCATCGCCTCGCCGAGGTCCGCCGAGGAGTCCAGCCCGGCCCGCAGCAGGACGGCGAACTCCTCGTCCCCGTGCCGGATCGCCTCGGCGGCCAACTCCTGCTTGCCGCCCGGGAAGAAGTGGTAGACGGAGCCGAGGGTGGCCCCGGCGTCGCGGGAGATCTGCTTGATTCCGGTGCCCTCGTACCCCTGGCGTTGCAGCAGTCGGGAGGTGGCCCGGACGATCCGCTCGCGGGTGCCGACGGTGACGGTCTTCTCCGGCGTCTTCGCGGCGGTCTTCTCGGGCGTCTTCACGGCGTGATCCTATCCGATGGGATGAATAGAGCGTTCGTTCTAGGGCTGTGCTAGCGTCGGCTCCGGCGCTCTGGATAGAGCGTTCGTTCCAGAGGAGGGGAAGACGCATGTCCGTGGAGCAGCGGTCGAAGAGTTCCGTGACGGTGATCGGGCTCGGCCCGATGGGGAGGGCCATGGCAGGGGCGTTCCTGGACGCCGGGTACGCCGTCACGGTGTGGAACCGCACGGCCGGGCGGGCCGACGAACTGGTCGCCAGGGGGGCGGAGCGCGCGCCGAGCGCGGAGGCGGCGGTGGCGGCGAACGAACTGGTGGTGCTCAGCCTCACCGACTACGACGCGGCTCTCGCCGTCCTGGGGTCGGCGGAGCCGGCGCTGGCGGGGAAGACCGTGGCGAACCTCGGCTCGGACACCCCCGAGCGGGCCCGGGAGGTCGCCGGCTGGCTCGCCGAGCGCGGGGCCGGGCATCTGACCGGCGGGGTGCAGGTGCCGCCGTCGGGCATCGGCAGCCCCGGGTCGTCCGCCTTCTACAGCGGACCGGCCGAGCTGTTCGAGCGGCACCGGGCCGCGCTGGAGGTGCTCACCGGGGCCGACTACCGGGGCGAGGACCCGGGGCTGGCGCAGCTGTACTACCAGATCCAGATGGACCTCTTCTGGACCTCGATGGTCGGCTACCTGCACGCCACCGCGATCGCCGAGGCCAACGGCATCCCGGCCGAGGACTTCCGGCCGTACGCCGTCTCCACCGCCTCGCTGCTGCCGGGGATGGTCGAGTTCTACGCGCCGCGGATCACCGCCGGGGACCACCGCGGGGACGTCGACCGGCTGACCATGGCGCTCGCGAGCATCGAGCACGTGCGGCACACCGTCGAGGCCTCCGGGGTGGACGGCGCGCTGCCGGCACTGCTGGCGGAGACGGTCCGGCGGGGCGTCGAGGCCGGGAACGGCGGGGCCAGCCTGAGCACCCTGGTGGAGCAGTTCCGCCGGGCGTAGCCCTGCGTGCGGGTGGCGGACCGCGCGCCGTCGGCCGCTCTCGCGG
>NZ_JBHUAF010000062.1:0-30691 GCF_042789895.1 Kitasatospora sp. NPDC056783 | reverse complement strand
GAGGAGGAAACGGACCTCCTCGGCCGCCGCAGCGGTCCGGAGCGCCCGGCTCAGTGGATGATGCCGGTGCGCAGCGCGACCGCGACCATCCCGGCCCGGTCGCCGGTGCCCAGCTTGCGGGCGATCCGGGCGAGGTGGCTCTTCACGGTGAGCGCCGACAGGCCCATCGCCACGCCGATCGCCTTGTTGGACTGTCCCTCGGCGACCAGCCGCAGCACCTCGACCTCGCGGCCGGAGAGCTCGCGGTAGGCGGCCTGCTGCGCGCCCGGCGCACCGGGTGCTCCGGGGGCGCCCGGCGCACCGGCCGCGCCCGGCATGCCCGGCATCCCGGGGCGGCGCATCCGGCCGGCCAGTCCGGCGGCGCCGAGCGGCAGGCCCGGGCGGCCCGGCATCGCGACGTTCGTCCGGGTCCCGGTCACCACATAGCCCTTGACGCCGCCGGCCAGGGCGCTGCGCACCGCGCCGATGTCGTCGGCGGCGGACAGGGCGAGGCCGTTGGGCCAGCCCGCGGCGCGGGTCTCGGCGAGGATGGTCAGCCCGGAGCCGTCCGGCAGGTGCACATCGGCGACGCAGATGTCGCGGGGAGTGGAGACCCGGGGGCGGGCCTCGGCGATCGAGGACACTTCGATCACGTCCCGGACACCGAGTGCCCACAGGTGGCGGGTGACGGTGTTGCGGACACGGGGATCGGCGATGACCACCATGGCGGTGGGCTTGGTCGGCCGGTAGGCGACCACGTTTGCGGGGTGCTCAAGAAGGACCGACACCAGGCCTCCTGCGGGGAGTGGCGGACGGAACCCCGAGGGGGCGGTCGGAGTGTTCCGCGTTCGGAAAGGGTCACAGTGTGCTTCGGCAGCAACCGTGCCCGGCTTTAGCGAAAGATCACGATCTAGTGAGTAACAATACGGACAAATCGCGCAAATGATTGACGCGACATGCCTGCTATTCGCACAAAATCGATCAGATTCGATGCCGATCGGTCGGTATCGACCGGTGAATTGACGCAGAGCGGGGCCTGAAGTCACACTCCGTCAGCTCTGGGGCGCGCCTGTCAGCCCTGGGGGTGGCGTACCGGTCCCCGAGTGCCATCGGGGCCGGACACCACTCGTCAGTGCGACCGAGGGCGTCGCCGGGCCGGCATCGGAACCACTCCACCGAGTGACGGAACCTCGGTCGGGCCCTGCGCGGCCGGGGCGACCGGGGGCAGACCGGCGCTGATGCACAGCAGGTCCGCCCAGGCGCCCAGGTGCCGTTCGAAGCGGCCGTCGGCCGGGGTCCAGGAGGCCCGGATCTCTACCTCGGTCGAGGACGGGCGGTCCGCCAGGCCGCCGAAGTACTGGGAGGAGGCCAGGGTCACCGTGCCCGACGGCTCCGCGTACCCGGCCCCGTGCGCCTGCAAGGAGTCCAGCAGCCACGCCCAGCCCACCTCGGAGAGCATCGGGTCGCCGGCCATCTCGGGCTCCAGCTCGGCCCGGGTCATCGTGACCACCCGGAACTCCCCGTTCCAGGCCTCCTGCCCGGCCGGGTCGTACAGCAGCACCAGCCGCCCGTCCGCCAGCTCCTCGCCGTCCACCTCGACCGAGGCGGTCACCGCGAACGAGTATGGGGCCAGCCGACGCGGCGCCGGCGCGGGGGAGAGCTGCACCTCGGGCCGCAACCGGGCCCCGTCCAAAGCCGCCACGGCCGCCCGGAACTCGCTCGGCGCCCCCTCGCGACCCGCTCCGCCACCTGCTCCGCCACCCTGTGAGGGGTGCCCTCCGACCGCTGCCATGACCCGAAGACTAGGTCGAAGAACGGGGTTATCGCCGCAACTTCTCTCCCAGCGGCGTGCCGGAACGGCAAACCCGGACAGATCTTGGAGGAACCCACGAGACCGGCCGGGAAGCCGGGCCCGGCACCCGTGCGAAGATTTGACCCGTGAGCGAGACAACGGCAGACACGACGGCGGCCACGCACCACGGCCCGACCACCCCCGCGCGCCGCGGCGCCGCGTACGACTCCGCGTTCCTGCGCGCCTGCCGGCACGAGCCGGTGCCGCACACGCCGGTGTGGTTCATGCGTCAGGCCGGCCGCTCACTGCCCGAGTACCTGAAGGTCCGCGAGGGCATCCCCATGCTGGAGTCCTGCATGCGGCCCGAGCTGGTCAAGGAGATCACCCTCCAGCCGGTGCGCCGGCACAAGGTGGACGCGGCGATCTTCTTCAGCGACATCGTGGTGCCGCTCAAGGCGGTCGGCATCGACGTCGACATCAAGGCCGGCATCGGCCCGGTCATCGCCGACCCGATCCGCACCGCCGAGGACCTCAAGCGGCTGCGCCCGCTGGAGCCGGACGACGTCCCCTACATCACCGAGGCCGTCGGCCTGCTGGTGGACGAGCTCGGCGAGACCCCGCTGATCGGCTTCGCCGGCGCGCCGTACACGCTGGCCAGCTACCTGGTCGAGGGCGGGCCGTCGAAGAACCACGAGAACACCAAGGCCATGATGTACGGGCAGCCCGAGCTGTGGGCCGCCCTGGTGGACCGGCTCGCGGACATCACCTCGGCCTTCCTGAAGGTGCAGATCGAGGCCGGCGCCTCGGCGGTCCAGCTGTTCGACTCCTGGGTCGGCGCGCTCGCTCCGGACGACTACCGGCGCTCGGTGATGCCGGCCAGCGCCAAGGTCTTCGACTCCGTCGCCCACTACGGGGTGCCGCGGATCCACTTCGGCGTCGGCACCGGGGAACTGCTCGGCCTGATGGGCCAGGCCGGCGCGGACATCGTCGGGGTCGACTGGCGGGTGCCGCTGAACGTCGCCGCCGAGCGGGTCGGCCAGGGCAAGGGCCTGCAGGGCAACCTCGACCCGGCGGTGCTGTACGCGCCCACCAAGGTCGTGGAGACCAAGGCCCGCGAGGTGCTGCACGCCGCCCAGGCGCTCGGCACCAGCGGCCACATCTTCAACCTCGGCCACGGCGTGATGCCGTCCATGGACCCGGACGCGCTCAGCCGCCTGGTGGCCTTCGTCCACGAGGCCAGCGCGCGCTGACCCCGCGGCGGTGGCCCCCGGCTCCGGGGGCCACTACCCGGCCGTGACCTCGATCCCGGCCCGGCGCAGCAGCGCCGCCGTCACCCCGTCGCCGGGGCGCAGCTCCCCGGTGAACGTTCCGTCGTACACCTGCCCGCAGCCGCAGGACGGGCTGCGCGCCATCAGCACCGCCCGCCGGGCCCCCGCCTCCTCGGCGGCGGCGAGCGCCGCCCGGGCGCCGGCCAGGAACTCCCCGGTGCGGTCGGCCCCGGTCGCGTCCACCACCCGGGCCCGCCCGTCCAACACGTCCGCGCCGTCCCCGCCCACGATCTCGGCCGGCGGCCGCGGCGTCGGCAACCCGCCGGCCCCCTCCGGGCACACCACCACGGCCCGCCCCTCCTCGACCAGCCGCACGGCCGCGTCCGCGGTCTTCGCCCGCCCGTCGTACCGACAGGGAATCCCGGCCAGACACGCACTCACCACGATCGGTTCCATAGCACACAGATTAGGCGGAGGGCCCGGAAGCCACCGGAGTCGCTATCTTGAGGGCATGAGCGAGCTGCCGGACTGGATGTACGCGCCCAGAGACGAGGGCTGGTTTGCCGACGACCTCGACCACCTGCCGCAGGCGCCGCGGCACACCGAACTGATCGACGGAGCACTGGTCTTCATGACGGTCCCGCAGCGTTCCTTTCATGGCAGGGTCGTGCGGAACCTGACCGCTGCGCTCGACGCACTGGTGCCGGGCGGGATGGTGGTCGAGGACCAGATGACGGTCAAGCTTGACCGATGGAACCGACCGGAGCCGGACGTAGTGGTTGCCTCGGCGGTCTACGACACGGACCGAACCTGGTACGCCGTGGCCGACGTGGCACTTGTTGTCGAGGTCGTCTCGCCGGAGTCCGCACACCGTGACCGTACGGTCAAGGTCCGCAAGTACGCCGAAGCCGGTATCCCGCACTACTGGATCGTCGAGGAGGAACAGGGCCTGCCGGTCGTGCACGTCTTCGAGTTGGAAGCGACGATGTCCTCCTACGCGCCGGCCGGGATCTTCCGCGGCAAACTCGAACGCCCGGTGCCGTTCCCGATCACGATCGATCTGGACGGGCTGGTGCCGAGCGGCAGGCGTGCAGGGGATTGAGGCTTCGGCCGTAAGACCTGCGAGACTGCGGAGCATGTCGGATGCACGGGTCGTCGTCGTCGGTGGTGGGATCGCGGGGCTGGCCGCGGCCGCTTTCCTGAGTGGGGTCGCCGGGGGGCCGGCGCGGGCCCGGGTGACGGTGCTGGAGGCGTCCGGGCGGGTCGGCGGCAAGCTGTGGGGCGGCGAGGTCGGCGGGGTCCGGGTGGACCTCGGGGCCGAGTCGGTGCTCGCCCGGCGGCCGGAAGCGGTGGAACTGGCGCGGGCGGTCGGGCTGGGCGAGGAACTGGAGCCGCCGACCACCGCGAAGGCGGCGATCTGGACCCGCGGTGCGCTGCGGCCGCTGCCCGGCGGCCAGGTGATGGGCGTCCCCGGTGACCTGGAGGCGCTGGCCGCCACCGGGGTGCTGACCGGCGAGGGGCTGGAGCGGGCCCGGCACGAGGAGCCCGCCGAGATCGGCGAGGACGTCGCGATCGGCCGCTACGTCGCCGACCGGCTCGGCCGGGAAGTGGTGGACCGGCTGGTCGAGCCGCTGCTCGGCGGCGTCTACGCCGGCCGCGCCGACGAGATCTCGCTGCGCGCCGCCGTGCCGCAGCTGCTGCCGATCGCGCGCGGCGGAGGCTCGCTGGTCGAGGGGGTGCACGAGCTGGCCTCCCGGCCGAAGGTGGTCGGCACCCCGGTGTTCCAGGGACTGCGGGGCGGCCTCGGCACCCTGCCCGGGGCGGTCGCCGCGGCCTGCGTCCGGGCGGGCGTGGACCTGCGCACCGACGCCCCGGTGGACGAGCTGCGCCGCACCCCCGACGGCTGGCGGGTGGTGACCGGCGGTGAGGTGCTGCACGCGGACGCCGTGGTGCTGGCCGTCCCGGCCCCCGCCGCGGCCCGGCTGCTGCGCGAGGACGCCCCGGCCGCCGCCACCGAGCTGGACGGCGTCGAGTACGCGGGCATGGCCCTGGTGACCCTGGCCTTCCGCCGCTCCGACCTGGCCGCGCCGCCGAGCGGCAGCGGCTTCCTGGTGCCACCGGTGGACGGCCGGCGGATCAAGGCCTCGACCTTCTCCTCCAACAAGTGGGGCTGGCTGGAGCGTTCCGCGCCGGACGCGTTCCTGCTGCGCACCTCGCTGGGCCGGCACCGCGAGGAGGAGGCCCTGGGGCTGCCCGACGAGGAACTGGTGGCACGGTCGCTGGCGGACCTGGAGGAGGCGATCGGGCTGACCGCCCGGCCGTACGACACCTTCGTCTCCCGTTTCGAGGCCGGTCTGCCCCAGTACCCGGTGGGGCACCTGGACCGGGTGGCCCGGGTGCGGGCGGCGGCCGGGCGGGTGGGCGCGCTGGCGCTGTGCGGCGCCGCGTACGACGGGGTGGGCGTTCCGGCGTGCATCGGTTCGGCGGCGGCCGCCGTCGCGGCCATCGACAGACTGTTGACCCCGGCGACCGGGGAAGGTTCCACGGAGAGGACAATGGACAAATGACTGAGAGCGTTGAGCGGGAGTCGGAGCAGCAGCCCGAGAAGAAGAAGGCACGCGACCTGAACCAGGTCATCCGCTACACCATGTGGTCGGTGTTCAAGCTCAAGGGCGCCCTGCCCGAGGACCGCACCGCCCTGGCCACCGAGGTGGAGGAGCTGTTCGAGCAGCTGGCCGCCAAGGACGTGACCGTGCGCGGTACGTACGACGTCTCCGGACTGCGCGCGGACGCCGACATCCTGGTCTGGTGGCACGCCGCGGACTCGGACGACCTCCAGGAGGCGTACAACCGCTTCCGCCGTACCGGCCTCGGCCGGCTGCTGGAGCCGGTCTGGTCGAACATGGCGCTGCACCGCCCGGCCGAGTTCAACAAGTCGCACATCCCGGCGTTCCTGGCCGACGAGCGCCCGCGCGACTACGTCTGCGTGTACCCGTTCGTCCGCTCCTACGAGTGGTACCTGCTGCCGGACGCCGAGCGGCGCGCGATGCTCGCCGAGCACGGCCAGATGGCGCGCGGCTACCCGGACGTGCGGGCCAACACGGTGGCCTCGTTCGCGCTCGGCGACTACGAGTGGGTGCTCGCCTTCGAGGCGGACGAGCTGCACCGGATCGTCGACCTGATGCGCGACCTGCGCCCCTCCCGGGCCCGGCTGCACGTCCGCGAGGAGGTGCCGTTCTTCACCGGCCGCCGCAAGCCGGTCAGCGAGCTGCTGGGCGGCCTGGTCTGAGCGACCGGGCGATGCCGTACCGGAGGCCGGTTCCCCACGGGGGAGCCGGCCTCCGGCTCTTCCGGGGGCCCTACGGCCGGGGCCCTACGGCCGGGGGCCGGCGAACTCGCGCAGCACGTCCGTGTAGTGGGTGCCGAAGTCGACCCGGGTGATGTCGCGGAGGCGGTACTCGGCCGGCTCCGGGTGCCGGCGGGCCTCGGTGTCGACCTCGTGCAGCCGCAGCGTGCGGGGGCGCAGCCCGGTGACCGTCCCGACCCGGAGCACGCCCGGATCGATCAGCTCGGCGTGCAGCTCGAGCAGGCCGTACGCCGCGGAGGCGGCGGCGAGCAGGCCGGCGTGGTCGTCCAGCGGCAGGTCGGCGCCGGGAGGGCGGACCGGCCACAGGCCGCGGCGGCTCAGCGACCGTACGGTCAGGCACTCCTCGCCGCCCTCGTCGCGGACCTTGTGCAGGGCGTGGGTGTGGACGGCCGTCCAGCCGTCGAGCCGGTGGTCGGCGCACCTGGCGAGCAGGGTCCAGACCGGGCCGGTGCCGAGGACGAAGCCCTCCAGCCGGTCCGCGCCGGGGATGGTGCGGCGCAGCCGGACGAGCCGTCCTTCGGCCCGGGCCCGGTCGAGTACCTTGTGGTGCCGCTTGTCCATGGGGGGAGTCTGCCCTGGTCAGCGGGGTGGCCGCAGCCGGATTTCAGCCCCGGTGCGGGCGCAGGGCGGCGCGCAGGCGGGCGTCGGGGAGGACGGCCGGGCCGTTCATCGCGACGGCGGTGAGCAACTCGCGCTCCTCGTCGTCGGCGAGGCCGCGCTGGCGGGCCGGGCGGACCTCGCGCAGCACCTCCTGGCCGACCGGGGAGGCCCAGCGGGTGTACGGGTAGACGTCGACCCGGGCCATCAGCAGGGTGCCCGAGGTGAGCACCAGCGGCAGCGAGAACCAGGCGATCGGGGCGATGGTGTCACCGCCGGTGAAGCCGCTGAGGGCCACCGAGGCGGCCAGCAGCACCAGCGACAGCAGCATCGCGTGCCGGACCTGGCGGACCACCACCACGGTGTCACGCTGCACCGGGGCCGGGGTGGCCAAGCCCGCCAGGGCGAGCCGGGCGCCGATCTCCAGCACGTTGGGGTGCTCGGCCATCGCCCGGCGCAGCCCGTCGGTGCGGCACTGGCCCCCGGGGCCGACGGTGGCGATGACCGCCCGCTCCAGGCGGCTGCGGCCCTTGGGGTCGACCACGGTGGTCCAGCCGGTGTGGGCCAGGTGCAGGCGTCCTCGGCCGGCCATCAGGACGAGCGCGAGCTCGGTCACCCGGTCCGGGCCGCCGGCCAGGTAGGCGGTCTCGTAGAGGCCGATGCCGACGGCTTCGGGCGGCCGCAGGCCGGCCTGCTCGGCCAGGGCGTCGGCGGTGGCGGTCATCCGGATCAGTCGCAGGCACGACAGGACCGCCGCGACACAGGCCGGGATGAGGAACAGCAACCACATGGGCTTGTTGTATGCCTGCGCCGATGGCGCGCGGAACGAGTTCCCGGTTCGCGATACCGAACTGTGACGTCCGGCCGGGGTGTTGGCGCGGTCAGGAGCCGCAGCCGCCGCCGCAGCTGGAGCCGCAACTGGAGGAGGACGAGGAGCCGCAGCTGGAGGACGAAGAGGACCCGCAGCTGGACGAGGACGAGCCGCAGCCGGACGACGAGGACGAGGACCCGCAGCTTGACGAACCGCAGCCGGATCCGGAGGAGCCGGAGTCCGAGGAGCCGCACCAGGAGGCGGAGCCGCCGTCGGAACCGGAGGAGCACGAGGACGACGACGAGGACGACGAGGACGACGTGGCGGCGCCCGCGGCGGTGGTCTGCCGTACGGCCTCCTCCTCGGCCGTCGCGGCCAGCATCGCCGCCTCCAGCTCCTGGTCGCCCAGCCCGGCGGCGGCCAGCCCGCCGAGCGCCAGCGCGCCCAGCAGCGCGCCGCCGGCCAGCCGGGGCGACACCCCGGCGTTGGGCTTCCACGGCGAGCCCTGCATCAGGGAGAGCTGGCGCTGCCCGGCCGGGGTGATGCGGCCCTTGACCGTCGGGGTGGCGAGCAGCGAGGCGAAGCCGGAGAGCAGCAGCAGGCCCGGGATCCAGAGGTTGGGGCGCTCGCGGCCGGCGACGCCGTCGTCGAGCAGTTCGGCGGCCACCGCGGAGGCCGCCACCACGAGCAGCGCGAGCCAGAGCAGCCGACGGGCGGTGCGGGCCCGCCGCAGCCGCTCGGGGCGGCGCAGCAGGCCGCGGTCGGCGAGCCGGTCGCCGATCTCCTGGACGGCGGCGGAGCGCATCACCGTGCGGCGCAGCGGGGCGAGTTGGCGGCTCCCGGTGGGGCCGACGGCGGCCTGGACGGCCTGGTCGACGGCGTCGTACGGCTTGGCGCCGGTCAGCGTGACCAGGCCCGAGCGGCTGATCACGGCCTGCTCGCTCATGTGCATCCGGACCAGGGCGGTGTCGAACACCCGCCCGGGACCGCCGGAGAGGAACGCGGCGTCGAGCAGCGGCAGGCCGCGGCCGGGCAGGCCCTTGGCGTACGGGACCTGGCCGACGTGCTGCCGGGTCCGCCAGGCGTACAGGGCGGCGGCCGCCAGCAGGACGGCCGGGACGGTGAAGTAGGCGTTGTGCCACATGGGCGGTTCCCCCGGGGTGGTGGTGCGTCAGGGCGTGTCAACGGTGGCCGGCGGCCGGCGGCGCAGGGCCCGGCCCAGGCGCGCGAGCGGGCCGGGCGGCTGTACGGGTGCCGGGTGGAGCCACTGCTCCAGCGCCCGGCGGTGGTCGGCGGCGAGCGGGCCGCCGTCGGTGAGCGCCCACTGGGCGAAGGCGCGGGCGTCGGCGTGGTAGCCGTCGGTCTGCGGGTGGGAGCGGGCGTAGCCGAGGAAGAGCGGACCGTACCGCTCCCCGAGGGCGCGGGGCAGGTCGGGGGCCACCTTGGCGGTGGTGTCCCGCCGCTTGGCGGCCAGGCCGGCGGACTGGGCGCGGACCTGGCGCGGGTCGAAGCCGGGCGGCACGGGAGCGCCGGCCACCAGGGCGGTCAGCAGCTCCTCCTGGCGCCGGGCCAGGCGCCGGCGGGCGGCGGCGAGGTCCTGGCCGGCGTCCGTCCGGTCAGTGGTCGGGTCCGTGGTCGGGTCCGTGGTCGGGTCGGTGGTCGGGTCCGTCATCGCCGGGTGCTCCCCTCCAGCACCCGGCGGATGGCGTCCAGTTCACCGGCCAGCTCGCTGGGCGGCGGGAAGTTGGCGTCCCGTTCCAGCAGGACGCCGGGCGGGCTGGTCCGCGCGCAGAGTTCGGCCAGCACCTCCAGGACCGGTTCGGTGACGGGGTGGGCGTGGGTGTCGTGCCAGACGCCGTCGACCAGGGCGCCGCCCGCGACGTGGACGTAGGCGAGCGCCTCCAGCGGCAGGCGGTCGAGCTCGGCGGCCGGGTCGGTGCCGAGGTTGACCCGGTTGGTGTGGAGGTTGGCGACGTCGATCAGCAGCCGGACGCCGGTGCGCTCGACCAGCTCGGCGAGGAACTGGCCCTCGGTGAACTCGTCGTCCGGCCAGGCGAGCTGGGCGGCGACGTTCTCCAGTGCGAGCGGCACCGGCAGCCGGTCCTGGGCGATCCGGACGTTCTCGGCGATCACCCGCAGCGAGTCCCGGGTACGGGGGACGGGCAGCAGGTGGCCGGCTTCCAGGCCGCCGGCCCGGACGAACGCCAGGTGCTCGGTGACCAGCGGGGAGCCGAGCGCCAGCGCGGCGTCGGCGAGCCGGGCGAGGCGGCCGGGGTCGGGCAGGTCGGCACCGCCGAGGCCGAGGCCGACGCCGTGCGGCACGACGGTGACGCCGCGCTCGCGCAGCACGGTCAGGGAGTCGGGCAGGTGGTCGGCGCAGATGTTCTCGGCGACCACCTCGACCCAGTCCAGGCCGGGCTGGCGCTCGACCACGGTGTCGATCTCGCCGCGCCAGCCGAGGCCGACGCCCAGCCGGGGCGCGGCGGTTCGGGGCGCGGCGCTTCGGGACGTGGTGTCCCGGGGCGCGGTGGTGTCCAGGGTGGGGGAAGTCATCGGTTCGCCCCCTTCGGAGGGCCGGGTGGGGAGTGCCGGTCGGGAGGGCCGCCGGTCGGTGCGGGCGTCGTCGCCGGGGACCGCGCGGCCGTGTTGCCGAGAATGTCCCCGGGTGGGGTGGCTGCCAAGCCTCACCCGGTCTTCTCAGAGCATTATTTGAGCATGTCGTTCCGGCCGTCAGGGACTTTGGTCCCGAGCACGGGACGTTCCCGCAGGTGGGGTGCCGCGGGCCGGTGCCCGAACGGCGGAAAACCGGAGGCGCCCGGCGGCCGGGCCCGGTTAGCGTGGGCGGCCATGAATCCTTCGCCTTCCTTTTCCTTGACGATCCGTGACTTCCGCGCCGACGACGCCGAGGCGGTGGCCGCGGCGCACCGGGCCGGCCGCGAGCACCTGGTGCTCTCCGCCGAGGCCCTGGTCTGGCTGAACGCCCAGCCCGGTTCCGCGGAGCACTTCCGCACCTTCGTCGCCGAGCTGGACGGCCGGGTGGTCGGCGCGGCGCGCTGCGGGGTGGTGCTCGGGACGACGACCACCGGGGTCGGCTACGTCAACGGCAGCGTGCTGCCGGAGTTCCGCCGGCGCGGCGCGGCCACCGCGCTGCTGGCCGCGGTCGACCGGCACCTGGCCGCGCACGGGGTGACCGCGCTGCACACCTGGATGGACGACGAGCCCGCCTCGCTGGCCTTCGCCGCCGCCCGGGGCTACGAACTCGGCCGCACCATGCGGTTCGCCGGCCGGGACCTGGCCCTGCCGCTGCCGCCGGCGCCGGTACCGCCGCCGGGCGTCGAGCTGCGCCCGGCCGCCGACTGGGCCGGCGACCCTCACCCGCTGTTCCTGGTCGAGGAGGACGCCGTCCAGGACGAGCCGGGCAGCGAGGTGCCGATGGACGCCTACGCGTACGAGGACTGGCTGCGCGGCGACTGGAACCGGCCGGACCGGGACCGCGCGCTGAGCGTCGTCGCCGTGGTGGACGGCGTGCCGGCCGCGTTCAGCATGGTGCAGACCGACGGGGTGGACCGCTACTGGTCCGCGTTCTCCGCCTGCCGCCGGGAGTTCCGCGGCCGGGGGCTGACCAAGCTGGCCAAGCGGGAGTCGCTGCGGCTCGCCGTGGCGGCCGGCTACCGGCACGCGTACACCAGCAACGACACCACCAACGGGCCGATGCTGGCGGTCAACGCGTGGCTGGGGTACGAGGCCTGCGCGGGGGAGCGCAAGGGGGTCCGGCAGGTGAAGCGGCCGTAGCGGGCGGGCATCTGACGATTCGTCCGGCACCGTCCCGGCCAGGGGAACTTCGGCCAGATGTGGTCCAGACCACGCGGGGCGAATCGGGGAATTTCCGGGTGATTCAGGCGCTAACTGGCTGGAACCGTAACAGTTTTGCTCCGCTCCTGGCACAGCATGGGCATAATCGCGCACATGACGATCAACCGTGCGAACGTGAGCGCGATTGCCGAGGACCTGTACGTATGGCTTCCGCCGAAGCGCGGCTGGGGCCTGGCCAACTGCGGACTGCTGTCCTCGGAGACCACCGCGCTCTGGATCGACACGCCGTACGACCCCTCGATGGCCGGCGAGTTCCTGGCCGCGAGCCGGCGGCTGCTGCCGGACGGGGTCGAGGTCGACCGGGTGGTCGTCACCCACGCCAACGGTGACCACCTGTGGGGCGCCGGGGTGCTGCCGAACGCCGAGGTGATCGCCACCCGCGAGGCGCTGGAGCACATCCACTGGGAGCCCACCCCGCAGCAGCAGCACGGCCTGGTCGCCAACAGCGACCCGGACTCCCCGCTCGGCGGCTACCTCCGGGAGCACTTCGGCCGGTTCGACTGGTCCGGAACCGAGCCGGTACGCCCCGACACCGTCTTCACCGGCGAGCTGGAACTGACGGTCGGCCGCTACCCGGTGCAGATCAGCAGCCTGCCCGCCGCCCACACCGGAGGCGACCTGATGGTCCACCTCCCGCACCAGCGCGCGGTGTTCACCGGCGACGTGATCTTCTCCTCGACGCCCGAGCAGCCCGGCGACCACCCCTCGCACTGGGCCGGACCGCTGGAGAACGTCATCGGCGCCTGCGAGCGGGCCCTGGCCACCGGCGCCGAGATCTTCGTGCCCGGTCACGGCCCGGTGCTCGACCGCGACGGCGTCCGGGAGCACATCGGCTACCTCGGGTACGTCCGCGACCGCGCCCACGCCCTGCACGCCGCCGGGATACCCGCGCTGGACGCCGCCCGCCGGGTGATCGCCGAGCAACGCCACCCCGAACTCGGCCTGCCCGAGCGGCTGGTGCTGACCATCGCCGCCGAGTACCGGAACCTGGACGGCTCCGAGGCCCCGGGCGTCCTGGAGGCCATGGGCCAGGTCGCCCTGGTGGCCCGGGAACTGGCCGAGGACGGCGCCCGCCCCCCGCACCCGCGCACCCGGCGGAACTGACCCAGCCCGCTCCACCGGCCCGACCCGGCCGACCCGTCCGATCCGGCCGGCCCAACCCGCAAGCACTCCCGAGGACTTCGATGACGCAGATCGCGCTGATCGTCCTGGCGCTGGTCGCCGCCGTGGCCACGGCCGTGCTCGCGCGCGGCCGGACCGCCGCCGTCGCCCGGGCGGCGGCCGCCGAGACCGCGCTCGGCCTGGGGGAGGAGCGTGCCCGGGCCGCCGAGGGCAGACTCGCCCGCTCGGAACAGCAGCAGCGCGAGGCGCAGGAGGCCGCCCGGCGCGCCGCCGAGGAGGCCCGGCGGGCGGAGGAACGCACCCGGTCCGCCGAGGACAGCGTCCGCGAGGCGCAGGAAGCGGCCCGGCAGGCCCAGGACACCGTCCGCGAGACCATGCAGCAGAGCGCCGCCGCGACCGACCGGGCCGAGCGGGCCGAAGACGCCCACGCCGCCGCCGAGGCACGGGCCGCCGCGCTGCTCGCCGAGGTCGGCCACCTCGCCCAGGAACGGGTCGCCGCCACCGCCGTACGGCTCACCCACGCCAACGCCCCGCTGGTCGGCCCGCTGGACCCGCGGGCCGTCGGTCCCGAGGCCGTCCGGGCGCTCCAGGCCGTCCTGGACGCCGCCCACGCCGCCCTCGCCGACGAGCGCGAACGGGTGGACGCCGCCGCCCGCGCCGCCATGCGCGGCGCCACCTCCCGGATCCAGACCCTGCTGTACCAGATCCAGAGCCTGGTCCAGCAGCTCCAGCACGAGAACGACGACCCCCGGCTGCTGGAGGTCGACTTCCGCAACGAGGTCGCGCTGCGCCGGATCCAGACCGTCGCGGTGCTCTGCGAGGCCTGGCCGGGCCTGGCCCGTACCGACTCGCCGCTCGCCGAGGTGGTCGTCGGCGCGCTCTCCCGGGTGCCCGGCTACGCCCGGATCAAGGTCGCCAACCACCTGCGCGAGCAGCGCCTCGCCGTGGTGGCCCGGGCCGCCGAGCCGGTCGCCGTCACCATCGCCGAACTGCTCGCCAACGCCACCGCCTACTCCCACCCGGAG
Source organism: Kitasatospora sp. NPDC056783 (assembly GCF_042789895.1). Lineage (NCBI taxonomy): Bacteria > Bacillati > Actinomycetota > Actinomycetes > Kitasatosporales > Streptomycetaceae > Kitasatospora > Kitasatospora sp. NPDC056783. Next base: position 16,857 of record NZ_JBHUAF010000062.1, on the reverse strand, counting down.
ACCGACGTCCCGGTCACTGTCCAGCAGGGCGGCCGCGGCGCGCTGGTGATCATCGACGACAGCGGCATCGGCATGGACGAGGACCAGCTGCGCCGCGCCCGCCGACTGCTGGCCGGCCCGCCGGACATGCTGCTCACCGAGCTCGGCAACCCGCCCAAGACCGGCTTCGCGGTGATCGGCAAGCTGGCCCGCCAGTACGGCTTCTCCTGCCACATCGAGCCCTCGCCGTACGGCGGCATGCGGACCATCCTGCGCATCCCGGCCGCGCTGGTGACCGTCGTGGCCGACGAGCGGCCGCTCTCGGTGCTCACCCCGCTGCCGCTGCGGGCCGGCACCGGCCCGGCCCAGGCGCCCACCGTCGCGGCCGTGCCGCCGATGCGCGACGCCGACGAGCAGGACGGCCCGCGGCTCGCCGACCGCCACAACCAGCCGGGCCCGCGCCCGGCGCCCACCATCCGCGTGGTGCCCGACCCGGTCGCGGACGAGCCGGCCGCGGAGCGGCCCGCCACGAGCGCCCCGGCGGCGGACCCGGCCGTGCCCGACGACGGCACCGGACTGCCCACCCGGCGCCGCCGCCGCCCGCTGGCCACCGCGGAGCCGGCCGCCGCGCCGCCCGCCCCCGCCGCCACCACCGGACGCACCCCCGAGCGGGCCGCCTCCCACTGGCAGGCGCTCCAGCAGGGCACCGACTCCGGCCGGGCCGCCGTGGCCCAGGCCGCCCGCCAGGACGCCGCCGGCGCCGTGCCCGAGCACGGCGACGCCACCGCCGGCACGACCGGCACCACCCCCGGTGACACCACCGCCGACAGCGCCCCCGGTGCCCGGAGCACCGGTCCGACCCCAGAAGGAGCCGAGCAGTGAGCAGCACGCCCAGCCCGACCACCACCGACGAGATCTCGTGGGTGCTGACCCCGCTGCTGGAGCTGCCCGGGGTCCTGCACGCGGTCGTCGCCACCGGGGACGGCCTGGTCGAGGGCGCCTCGGACGGCCTGGAGCGGGCCTCCGCCGAGCGGGTCGCCGCGATGACCGCCACCGTGCACGCCGCCGCCCGGGCCTTCACCGCCGCGTTCACCGAGGCCGAGCGGCCCCGGCTGGCCCAGACCGTGGTGGAGTCCGACCTCGGCTACGCCATCGTGGTGCCCGCCGGGGAGAACACCTCGCTCGCCGTGTTCACCTCGCCGGACGCCCAACTCGGCAACGTGGCCTACCAGATGCAGCTCCAGGTCGCCGCCCTCGGCCGCGCGCTCGCGAGCCCGGTCCGGCGGCAGGACGACGACGGCCGGTCATGACCGCCTCCCGCAGGCGGATGGTCCCCGCCTACCTGGCCACCGGCGGCCGCAGCCGCCCCGGCAACAAGGGCTTCGAGCGGCTGACGGTGCTGTTCGCCGACCGGGCCGACCCGCCGGACGCACTCGAACCCGAACACCGCCGGCTCTGGGAACTGCTGCGCCCCGGCGCGCTGACCGTGGTGGAGGCCGCCGCGCACCTGCGCCTGCCGGTCAGCGCCACGGTCTTCCTCGCCGCCGACCTGGTCGAGGCGGGCTGCCTGCGCGCCCGCGCGCCGATCCCGCGCGCCCAGCAGACCGACCGCTCCATCGTCGAGAGGCTCCTCGTTGGACTCCGTGCGCTCAGGTGATCCGGCCGCCCGGCCGGACCCGGACGACCAGACCGGCCGGCCGAGCCGGGTCGGCTACCTGCCCGACCAGGACCAGACGCTGATGAAACTGGTGGTGGCCGGCCCGTTCGGGGTCGGCAAGACCACCCTCATCCGCACCCTCTCCGAGATCGCCACCCTGCACACCGAGGAGGCGATGACCGAGACCGGGCGGCCGGTGGACGACGTGGCCGGGGTGCCCGAGAAGTCCACCACCACCGTCGCCGTCGACTTCGGCCGGCTCACCCTGCCCGGCAACGTGGTGCTGTACATGTTCGGCACCCCCGGCCAGCGCCGCTTCTTCCCGCTCTGGCAGGACATCGCGCGCGGCGCGCTGGGCGCCCTGGTGCTCGCCGACACCCGCCGGCTCGCCGACTCCTTCGAGATCATGGACATGGTCGAGGAACAGGGCCTGCCGTACGCCGTCGCCGTCAACCGCTTCCCGGACACCCCGGACCACCCGGCCGAGGTGCTGCGCACCCACCTGGACCTGCACGCCGGCACCCCGCTGCTGCTCTGCGACGCCCGCGAGCGCGACAGCAGCCTGGACGCCCTGATCGCGCTGGTCGAGCACGTCCTGGAAGCCCTCCCCGAAGCCCCGCCCGCCACCCCGGAGAACCCGTGAGCGTCGAGCCCCGCCCGACCCCGATCCACGGCCCGGTCTTCGCCGCCGACCCCCAGCCGGTCTACGAGCGGCTGCGGCGCCACGGCGCCACCGCCCCGGTGGAACTCGGGCCCGGCGTCGAGGCCCTGCTGGTCACCGACTACCAGGCCGCGCTCGACCTGCTGCGCGACACCGACACCTTCTCCAAGGACTCCCGGCTCTCACGGCGCGAGCTCCCGCAGGACTCCCCGCTGCTGCCGATGCTCGGCTACCGCCCGACCGCGCTGTTCAGCGACGGCGAGACGCACGCGCGCTACCGGGCGGTGATCACCGACGCCCTCGCGCTGTTCGAACCGCACCGGCTCCAGCGGGAGGTCGCCGAGACCGCGCACCGGCTGATCGACGGCTTCGCCTCCGTCGGCCACGCCGACCTGATCGCCGAGTACTGCCGCCGGCTGCCCGCCTTCGCGCTGACCACCTGGTTCGGGGTGCCGCCCGAGCAGCGCGAGGAGGTGGTGGGCGCGATCACCGGACTGATCGAGTCCACCGAGGAGGCGGGCATCTCGTACGGGAAGCTCCTCGCGGTGGTCACCGCGATGGTCGCCGAGCGGCGCGAGCGCCCCCGCAACGACCTCACCTCCTGGTACGTCACCCACCCGGTCGGGCTGGACGACGACGAGGTGATCCGGCAGATCACCCTGACCCTGATCGCCGGACACGAGCCGACCACCAACCTGATCGGCAACGCCATGCTGCGCCTGCTCACCGACGCCCGGTACGCCGGCTCGCTGTACGGCGGAGCGATGACCGCCCACCAGGCGATCGACGAGGTGCTCTGGCACGAGCCGCCGATGGCCAACTTCTCGGCCCACTACCCGCGGTACGACATCACCTTCCACGGCCGCGAGATCAAGGCGGGCACGCTGCTGCTGGTCTCGTACGCGGCCGCCAACTCCCAGGCCGCGCCGCCGGCCGAGGACGGCGGGCTGCGCAGCGGCGAGAGCGCCCACCTGGCCTGGGCGGCCGGCCCGCACGCCTGCCCGGCCCGGGACCCGGCCCTGCTGATCGCGATCACCGCCATCGAGCAGCTGGGCAGCCGCCTCAGCGACCTCGAACTGGCCACCCCCGCCGAGGAACTGGTCTGGCGCCCGGGCCCGTTCCACCGGGCGCTGCTGCGCCTGCCGGTGCGCTTCCGGCCGGTGGATCCGGTGGAGGGGTAGCCCGCCCCCGGGTCCTCGCACGGAGGCCCGGGCGCCGCGTACGGTGCCCGGGCCGCTCGCCGTCCGCGCTACTCGGCCGGCTTGAGCGTCAGCGAGACGCTGTTGATGCAGTACCGCTGGTCGGTCGGGGTGCCGTAGCCCTCGCCCTCGAAGACGTGCCCGAGGTGGCCGCCGCAGCGGGCGCAGCGCACCTCGACCCGGCGCATGCCGAGCGAGGTGTCCTCGATGTACTGGACGCGGTCCCCGGCCAGCGGCGCGTAGTAGGACGGCCAGCCGCAGTGGCTGTCGAACTTGGTCTCGGAGCTGAACAGTTCGGCCCCGCAGGCCCGGCAGCCGTAGACGCCGACCGTCCTGGTGTCGGTGTACTCACCGGTGAACGGGCGCTCGGTGCCCGCCTCGCGGAGCACGTGGTACTCCTCGGGGCTGAGCTGGGCGCGCCACTCGGCCTCGGTCTTCTCGATCTCGTAGCTCATCACGGGCTCCCGGTTCGGGGGGACGTCGGACGGTGTGCGTCAGACGTTGGAGGCAACGTTCGCGAGGTGCTCGAGGATTTCCGGGCCCAGGTTCGTCACGTCGCCCGCGCCCATGGTGAGCAGCAGGTCGCCCGGGCGGGCGAGGCCGGCCAGCAGGGCGGGGGCGGCGGCGAAGGAGTGCTCGGCGGTGACCTCGGCGCCGGCCCGGCGGGCGGCGTCGATGATCAGCTCGCTGGTCACGCCCGGGATCGGGTCCTCGCGCGCCGGGTAGATGTCCAGCACCACCGAGGCGTCGGCCAGCGCCAGGGCCGCGCCCATCTCCTCGCCGAGCTGCTGGGTGCGGCTGAACAGGTGCGGCTGGAAGACCACCAGCACCCGGCCGCCGCCGGTCAGCCCCTCGCGGATCGCCTCCAGGTCGGCGGTCATCTCGGTGGGGTGGTGGGCGTAGGAGTCGATCACCTGGACCCCGCCGGCCTCGCCCTTGAGCTGGAGGCGGCGGCGCACGCCAGTGTAGGCGCCGAGCGCCTTGGCCAGGTCGGCGGCCGGGACGCCCAGCGCGACGCCGGCGGCCAGCGCGGCCACCGCGTTGTGGGCGTAGTGCCGGCCGGGCACCGAGACGGTGAAGGACAGCTCGACGCCGTCCAGCAGTACCGTGACCTCGCTGGTCATGCCGTGGGCGACCACCGAGAGCACTCGCAGGTCGGCGTCCTCGGCGGAGCCGACCGTCACCACGTTCAGGCCCTCGCGGCCGGCGACCCGGGAGGTCAGCTCGCGGGCGCCGTCGTGGTCGGCCGAGACCACCAGGGTGCCGCCGGGCACGATCCGGCCGACGAAGGTCTCGAAGGACTCGTAGATCTCGTCGATCGAGGCGTAGTTGGCGTGGTGGTCCAGCTCCACGTTGAGCACGATCGCCACCTCGGGCGCGTACTTGTGGAAGCTGCGGTCGCTCTCGTCCGCCTCGGCGACGAAGATCCCGCCGGCGCCGTGGTGGGCGTTGGAGCCGGGCGCGTCGAGGTCGCCGCCGATCGCGTAGGACGGGTCCAGGCCCAGCTCGCCGAGGGCGACGGCGAGCATGCTGGTGGTGGTGGTCTTGCCGTGGGTGCCGGCCACCGCCAGCGCCCGGCGGCCGCCCATCAGCGCGGCCAGCGCGTCCGAGCGGTGCACCACCGGGATGCCGCGCTCGTGGGCGGCGACCAGCTCCGGGTTGTCGGCGCGGATCGCGCTGGAGACGACCACGCTGCTGGTGCCGTCCGGCACGTGCTCGGCGGCGTGGCCGACGTGCACGGTGGCGCCGAGGGCGCGCAGCGCGAGGACGGTCTCGGACTCCTTGGAGTCGCTGCCGGAGACGCTGGCCCCGCGCACGGCGAGGATCTTCGCCAGGCCGGACATCCCGGCGCCGCCGATGCCGATGAAGTGCGGGGCGTGCAGGTCGTGCGCGGCGTCGTTCAAGGCGTGGCTCCGTACGGGCGGGGACAGATCAGGTCGGGCGGACGGGCCGGGAGGACGGAATCGTCCTCGCGGGCGGACCGCAAGGACGATTCTGCACCACCGCAGGGCGGGGCTAGGAGTCGCTGGCGAACAGCCTGAGCACCGGGACCCCCACCTTGTGCCGGGCCTGGGAGGCCCAGTCGCGGTGGAAGAACTCCTCCACGAAGTGCGGGGAGGTGAGCACCACCACCTCGTCCGCCCGCTGATCCTCGACGACCGCGCGCAGCCGCTCCAGCGGCCTGTCCTCGACCAGCTCGCCCACCGCCTCGGCCCCCGCGGAGCGCAGGTGGCGCAGGCTGTGCTCCAGCGACTCGGTGGCCACGGTCGGCCCGCTCTCGGACTCGTCGTGCTCGTGGACCACCTTGTCGAGGTGGCCGAGGGCGACGTCGTCGAGCGCCCGCAGCAGTTCGTCCTGCTTGCCGCGCGGCTGCATCAGGACGACGAAGGACACCTCCTCCTCGCCGTGGAGCGTGGTGACGAGTTCCACGTCCGCGTCGGAGAGAGCCTTTTCGATCATCAGTACGGTCTTGAACACGTGAGTCCTTCCAGTGGCCGGCCCCCGGGCCCCGGCATCGCATAACGGGATCGCGATCAGGGGGTCACGGGGTCGTCCGAGCCCGGGTGACGCAGGTAGCGGGTGAAGAGGAATCCTTTCTGCTCGATCAATGAGACCAGCCGCATCCGCTGCACGTCCGGCATTCGCGCGGCGTCGAGGACGCGCGGCGCGTCGCCGCCGGTGAGCAGCGGGGCCAGCGACAGGCACAGCTCGTCCAGCAGGCCGGCCGCCGCGAGCTGCCCCAGCAGGCGCGGGCCGCCCTCGGTCAGCAGCCGGGTCCAGCCCCGCCCGGCCAGGGCCGCCACGGCCACCCGCGGGTCCACCGAACCGGTGCCGGCGAGCACGAGGTCGGCCACCTCGGCGACCTCCCGGCGGCGCTCCTCGGGGGCGTCCTCGGTGGTGATCACCACCGTCCTGACCAGCGGTTCGGTGAACAGCGGCGCGGTCAGGTCCAGTCGCAGCGAGCGGCTCACCACGGCGATCGCCGGGGCCGGCGCCTGGCCGGCCGCCGCCCGGGCCGCCGCGAACTCCTCGCGGGCCCGGGCCGGCCGGTAGCCCTCGGCGCGGACGGTCTCCGCGCCCACCAGTACCACGTCCGACAGCGCCCGCAGCACCCCGAAGATCCGCTTGTCGGCGTCGCCGGAGAGACCGTCGGACAACCCGTCGAGCCTGGCCGCGCCGTCCAGGCCGGACACCATGTTGGCGCGCAGCCAGGGGCGCCCCTGATTCACCTGTTCGGGGTACGCGTAGACGGCGGCGAGCGACTCCAGGGCCGCCGGATCGGCGGTCCGCCCACCCAACGGGCTGATCAACTGTTGCATGCTCCCAGTCTTCCACCGCGGCCTCCTCCGCCGCGGCCCGCGGCCGTTCGGACGGCGTACCGGGCAGGCGTACCCTCTACTGATGTGCCCGCAGCCTCCAACCCCGCGACCGAGCCGATAGCCGCCGAGTCCGGCTCCCCGATCGCGCTCGCCGACCGCCGCCCCGTCGTCCCCGCCGAGCGGCTGGTCGCCGAGATGGTCCCGCCGCCCCGGTTCGCCGAGGTGAGCTTCGGGACGTACATCCCGGACCCGACCCAGCCGAGCCAGTACGAGGCCGTCCAGGTCCTGGAGCAGTTCGCGGCCACCCTCACCGGGGGAAACGGTTCCGCACCCAAGCGCGGCTGGTTCCGCCGCTCCGCCCCCGCCCCCACCGGCCCGGCCGGCGTCTACCTCGACGGCGGCTACGGCGTCGGCAAGACCCACCTGCTCGCGTCGCTCTGGCACGCCGCCCCCGGCCCCAAGGCCTTCGGCACCTTCGTCGAACTGACCAACCTGGTCGGCGCGCTCGGCTTCCAGCAGGCGGTGCGGACCCTCTCCGGGCACAAGCTGCTCTGCATCGACGAGTTCGAACTGGACGACCCGGGCGACACCGTGCTCGTCTCCACCCTGCTCGGCCGGCTGGTCGACAACGGCGTCAAGCTGTGCGCCACCTCGAACACCCTGCCGGAGAAGCTCGGCGAGGGCCGCTTCGCCGCCGCCGACTTCCTGCGCGAGATCCAGGGCCTGTCCGCGCACTTCCGCCCGATGCGGATCGACGGCCAGGACTACCGCCACCGCGGCCTGCCCGACGCCCCGCCGCCCTACACCGACCAGGCCGTCGAGGCCGCCGCCGCCCGCACCCCCGGCGCCTCGCTGGACGACTTCGACGCCCTGCTCGCCCACCTCTCCGCCGTCCACCCCAGCCGCTACGGCGCGCTGCTGGACGACGTCACCGCGGTCTGCCTGCGCGGCGTCAAGCAGGTCGACGACCAGTCCACCGCGCTGCGCCTGGTCGTCCTCGCCGACCGGATGTACGACCGCGAGCTGCCGATCACCGCCTCCGGCCTGCCCTTCGACCAGGTCTTCCCCGAGGAGATGCTCCGCGGCGGCTACCGCAAGAAGTACCTGCGCGCCATCTCCCGCCTCGTCGCCCTCGCCCGCGACAGCGCCAAGTAGGACCCGCTTGTCAGTGGTGGGCCGTACCGTTGAGTGGTGCGTCCCATCACGAGTATTGAGCGGTCCGTGGCGCCCTTCGAGGTCGTCAGCCCCTTCCAGCCGAACGGTGACCAGCCGGCGGCGATCGCCGAGCTGGAACGGCGGATCAGGGGAGGGGAGAAGGACGTCGTGCTGCTCGGTGCCACCGGCACCGGCAAGTCGGCCACCACGGCCTGGATGATCGAGAAGCTGCAGCGGCCCACCCTGGTGATGGCGCCGAACAAGACGCTGGCCGCGCAGCTGGCGAACGAGTTCCGCGAGCTGCTGCCGAACAACGCGGTCGAGTACTTCGTCTCGTACTACGACTACTACCAGCCGGAGGCGTACGTCCCGCAGACGGACACCTACATCGAGAAGGACTCCTCGATCAACGAGGAGGTCGAGCGGCTGCGCCACTCGGCGACCAACTCGCTGCTCACCCGCCGGGACGTGATCGTGGTCGCGTCCGTGTCCTGCATCTACGGCCTCGGCACCCCGCAGGAGTACGTGGACCGGATGGTCCGGCTCCAGGTCGGGCAGGAGATCGACCGGGACGACCTGCTGCGCCGCTTCGTCGACATCCAGTACGCCCGCAACGACGTGGCCTTCACCCGCGGCACCTTCCGGGTCCGCGGCGACACGATCGAGATCTTCCCGGTGTACGAGGAGCTCGCCGTCCGGATCGAGATGTTCGGCGACGAGATCGAGGCGCTGTACACCCTGCACCCGCTCACCGGCGAGATCATCAGCCAGGACGAGTCGATCCACGTCTTCCCCGCCTCCCACTACGTCGCCGGCCCCGAGCGCATGGAGCGCGCGATCAACGGCATCGAGAAGGAGCTGGAGACCTCTCTCGCCCGGATGGAGAAGCAGGGCAAGCTGCTGGAGGCCCAGCGGCTGCGCATGCGCACCACCTACGACATCGAGATGCTGCGCCAGATCGGCACCTGCTCGGGCGTCGAGAACTACTCGATGCACTTCGACGGCCGTGAGCCGGGCTCCCCGCCGAACACCCTGCTCGACTACTTCCCGGAGGACTTCCTCCTGGTCATCGACGAGTCGCACGTCACCGTCCCGCAGATCGGCGCGATGTACGAGGGCGACGCCTCGCGCAAGCGCACCCTGGTCGAGCACGGCTTCCGGCTGCCGTCCGCGATGGACAACCGGCCGCTGAAGTGGGAGGAGTTCCTGGGGCGGATCGGCCAGACGGTCTACCTGTCGGCGACGCCCGGCGCGTACGAGCTGTCGCGCGGCGACGGCCAGGTCGAACAGATCATCCGCCCGACCGGCCTGATCGACCCCGAGGTGATCGTCAAGCCGACCGAGGGGCAGATCGACGACCTGGTGCACGAGGTCCGCAAGCGGGTCGAGAAGGACGAGCGCGTCCTGGTCACCACGCTGACCAAGAAGATGGCCGAGGACCTCACCGACTACATGCTCGGCCTGGACATCCGGGTCCGGTACCTGCACAGCGACGTGGACACCCTGCGCCGGGTGGAGCTGCTGCGCGAGCTGCGGGCGGGCCGGTACGACGTGCTGGTCGGCATCAACCTGCTGCGCGAGGGCCTGGACCTGCCCGAGGTCTCGCTGGTGGCGATCCTGGACGCGGACAAGGAGGGCTTCCTGCGCTCCGGCACCTCGCTGATCCAGACGATCGGCCGCGCCGCCCGCAACGTCTCCGGCCAGGTCCACATGTACGCGGACAGGATCACTCCGTCGATGGAGAAGGCCATCGACGAGACCAACCGCCGCCGGGCCGTGCAGCAGGCCTACAACAAGGAGCACGGGATCGACCCGCAGCCGCTGCGCAAGAAGATCGGCGACATCCTGGACACCCTCGCCCGCGAGGACGTGGACACCGACGAGCTGCTCTCCACCGGGTACCGCAACCAGGGCAAGGGCAAGGCCCCGGTGCCGGCGCTCGGCGCGGAGCGCAAGCCGGCCAAGTCCCTGCCGGCGGCCGAACTGGCGGACCTGATCCAGGAGATGACCGACCGGATGCACACCGCCGCCGCCGACCTCCAGTTCGAGGTCGCGGCCCGGCTGCGCGACGAGGTCAAGGAGCTGAAGAAGGAACTGCGGCAGATGCGCGAGGCGGGTGTGGCCTGACGGCGCGGCCGGGACACGGCCCTTCCCCGCGTCCGCGGGGGTCAACCGCCCGGAGGTGTCTCAGACCTGCCACAAACGGGGAAACCCCGGGGGGCCGGGGCCGCCGCAGGCCCTAGGCTGGCCTGCGGCACCGTGCCCTCGGGACGGGGTGGCGGGCCGTACGCAGAGGGGGCCTCAGCCGGGGGACGGCGACGGGGTGTTCCACCGTGGAGCCGCGCGGCCGTGACCGCGCGGCCGGCAGAGAGGACGTCGTCGTGTCGGTGAACCTGGCCAAGGGGCAGAGGGTCAGCCTCCAGAAGGGGCCGGGCAGCGCCCTGTCCGTGGTCCGGATGGGCCTCGGCTGGCAGGCCGCCCCCAAGCGCGGGCTGTTCGGCAGCCGCACCCGGAAGGTCGACCTGGACGCCTCGGCGCTGCTGTACGCCGAGAAGACCCCCTCGGACGTGGTGTTCTTCTCGCACCTGGAGAGCAGCGACGGCTCCGTGCGGCACACCGGCGACAACCTGGAGGGCGGCTCCGGGGCCGAGGACGACGAGGCGATCCTGGTCGACCTGGCGCACGTGCCCGTGAACATCACCCAGGTGGTGTTCACGGTGAGCTCGTACACCGGCCAGACCTTCGCCGAGGTGCAGCGGGCGCACTGCCGGCTGGTGGACGAGACCACCGGGCTGGAGCTGGCCCGCTACGAGCTCGCGGGCGGCGGGCCGCACACCGGTCAGATCATGGCCAAGGTGGTCCGGGACGGCAACGGCGGCTGGGAGATGCAGGCGATCGGCGCGCCGGCCAAGGGGCGCACCTTCCAGGACCTGCTGCCGGCGATCGAGCCGTACCTGTAGTCCGGCCGGGCGGGTTCTTTACCTTCTTTACCTTCTCTTGGGTCGGCTGTTACCCTCGTTGGCAGCGGAGGGGAGTATTCCTCGACAGTCGACCCCGTCATCACGGATGCCCGTCGCGGCATCCCGGGGCGCTGGCCCGACGGGCGGAAGAGACCTCCGGCAGTGACGATGACTGTCTCGCCTACCTGCCGGAGGAGCAGTAGTGGACGTTTCCCTGACCATGTGGGTCTCCACGATCCTGGTGCTGGTCGCACTGATCGTGGCGGACTTCTTCATCGGAGGGCGCAAGCCGCACGAGGTCTCGATCAAGGAGGCCGGGATCTGGACGGCCGTCTGGGTGGCCCTGGCGGTGCTCTTCGGTGGTTTCCTCTGGTGGCACTCCGGATCGGAGCCGGCGGGCGAGTTCTTCGCCGGCTACATCACCGAGAAGTCGCTCAGTGTCGACAACCTCTTCGTGTTCATCCTGATCATGGGCAAGTTCGCGGTGCCCAGGATCTACCAGCAGCGCGTGCTGATGTTCGGCGTGATCATCGCGCTGGTGCTCCGGGCGGTGTTCATCGCCGGTGGCGCGGCCCTGGTCTCCGAGTTCTCCTGGGTGTTCTTCATCTTCGGCGCCTTCCTGATCTGGACGGCCTGGAAGCTGATCAAGGAGGCCCGCGCCGAGGACGAGGGGGAGGAGCACTTCGAGGAGAACCGCGCCCTCAAGGCGATCACCCGCCGCTTCCCGGCGACCGAGGACTACCGCGGCACCAAGCTGTTCGTCCGGGAGAACGGCCGTCGGCTGATCACCCCGATGCTGATCGTCATGCTGGCCATCGGCACCACGGACGTGCTGTTCGCGCTGGACTCGATCCCGGCCATCTTCGGCCTCACCCAGGACGCGTACATCGTGTTCACCGCCAACGCCTTCGCCCTGATGGGCCTGCGCCAGCTGTACTTCCTGATCGGCGGCCTGCTGACGAAGCTGGTCCACCTGAGCTACGGCCTCTCGGTGATCCTCGGCTTCATCGGCGTGAAGCTGGTGCTGCACGCCGCCCACGAGGCGGGCGCGACCTGGGCCCCGGAGATCGGCATCCCGTTCGCCCTGGCGTTCATCGTGCTCGTCCTGGCGGTCACCACCTTCACCAGCCTCCGGGCCACGAAGAAGGCCGAGCGCGAGGAGCGCGAGAAGCTCGACGCCTGACCGGCGCGCGACGCCGCGGAGCCCCGCCGCCGGATGGACACGTCCGGGGGCGGGGCTCCGTGCCGTTCGGGCCCGGGGGGCTCACCAGCCGCGTTCGCGCCACTCGTCGAGGTGCGGGCGCTCGGCGCCGAGGGTGGTGTCGTCGCCGTGGCCGGGGTAGACCCAGGCCTCGTCGGGGAGGACGTCGAAGACCTTCTCGGTGACGTCGCGGTAGAGGGTCCGGAAGGCCTCCGGGTCGCCCCAGGTGTTGCCGACGCCGCCGGGGAAGAGGCAGTCGCCGGTGAAGACGTGGGGGTGGCCCTGCGGGTCGTCGTAGACCAGCACGATCGCGCCCGGGGTGTGCCCGACCAGGTGCCGGACGGTCAGCTCGACCTCGCCGACCCGCAGCGTGTCGCCGTCGGCGAGCAGCAGCTCGGTGGGGACGTCGATGCCCTCGGCGTCGTGCTCGCCGGCGGCGGTGCGGGCGCCGGTGGTGGCGACCACCTCGGCCAGCGCGCCCCAGTGGTCGTGGTGCCGGTGGGTGGTGACCACGGTGCCCAGTTCGTCGCCGACGGTCTCCAGCAGCGCCGGGGCGTCCGCGGCGGCGTCGATCAGCAGCTGCTCGTCGGTGGCCCGGCAGCGCAGCAGGTAGGCGTTGTTGTCGTACGGGCCGACGGCCACCTTGGTGATGATCAGGTGGGCCAGCTCCCGCACGTCCGGCGGCCCGCCGACCTTGACCGCTCCGTGGTACGTCATCCGTTCGCTCCCTCTCCAGTGGCTTCTGGGATCATCCTCGCCCCGTCAGCCCATCGGGGGAAGCTGGGGGAGGGCGGTGTCGGGGGTGCGGCGCAGGCCGGCTCCGTCGGAGCGGCCGGAGAGCCAGGCGGCGAGGGCGTGGACGGGGCCGGTGACGGTCAGCGCGGGGGTGCCCGAGCCGATCGTGGCGCGCTCCCCGCCGTCCTCGGCGACCAGCTCGACGCCGGGCAGGCCGGTCTCGTCGGCCAGGCCCTCGGCGACCCGGCGGAACTGGGTGACCGCGAAGTCCCGGGGCCACCGCGCGGGGGTGTAGCCGAGGGCCAGGTCGACGTGGTGGAACTCCAGCTCCACCAGGCGCTTGGCCGGGATGTCGTAGGCCGGGAAGACGTAGCCGTGGCGGTGCTTGACCCCGGCGCTCCAGGACTGCGCGTCCATCAGCGCGGCGGCCCCGGTGAAGCGCGCGTGGGAGTCGCGCAGGTCGGCGAGGTGGACGTCGAGCGGTCGCGGGGCGTCGTGCTCGATGTCCCGGTCGCGGGCCTCGTCGCCGGCGTACTGCGGGATGTCGGTGCCGGTGCGGGCGCCGGTCAGCAGGTTGACCAGGGAGTCGGCGTTGCGGGCGAGGTGGGCGAGGACGTGCCCGCGGGTCCAGCCGGGGAGGCCGGAGGGCTCGGCGACGGTGCCGGGATCCATTCCCTCGACGGTGGCCAGGAGGCGCTGGGTGGCCCCCTCGACCTGCTGCAACCAGGAGGCGGCGGCGGACTGCGGCTCGGTCATCGTTTCTGCCCTCGGTTTCGTACGGGTCGGCGCGTTGCCCGCGGGGGCTCCGCTCGTTGACCAGGTGACGCTATCGCCCATCCCGGCCCTGAGCAGGGCCTTTTTCGGTCCGGGTACGGACCGTCCGGGAGCCGCCCTCACTCGTTCGGGTGGTCCCGGCTGGACAAGGTCGATATTCGAACGTCTGAGCTATAGGCTGGCTGCCGCATCCTGGAAGAAGCAGCACATCCCAACGCAAGCCCTCTCGCACCGGAGAAAGGCGCCAGAAGCAGTGGCCGACCGCCTCATCGTCCGCGGTGCTCGCGAGCACAACCTCAAGAACGTCTCGCTCGACCTGCCCCGCGACTCCCTCATCGTCTTCACGGGCCTCTCCGGCTCCGGCAAGTCCTCGCTCGCCTTCGACACGATCTTCGCCGAGGGCCAGCGCCGCTACGTCGAGTCGCTGTCGTCCTACGCCCGCCAGTTCCTGGGGCAGATGGACAAGCCCGACGTGGACTTCATCGAAGGCCTCTCCCCGGCCGTCTCGATCGACCAGAAGTCCACCAACCGCAACCCCCGTTCGACCGTCGGCACCATCACCGAGGTCTACGACTACCTGCGCCTGCTGTTCGCCCGGATCGGCAAGCCGCACTGTCCGCACTGCGGCCGCCCGATCGCCAAGCAGTCGCCGCAGGCGATCGTGGACAAGGTGCTGGAGCTCACCGAGGGCACCCGCTTCCAGGTGCTGAGCCCGGTGGTGCGCGAGCGCAAGGGCGAGTTCGTCGACCTGTTCGCCGACCTCCAGTCCAAGGGCTACTCCCGCGCCCGGGTCGACGGCGAGACGGTCCAGCTCGCCGAGCCGCCGAAGCTCAAGAAGCAGGAGAAGCACACCATCGAGGTGGTGATCGACCGCCTCACGGTGAAGGACAGCGCCAAGCGGCGGCTCACCGACTCGGTGGAGACGGCCCTGCGGCTGTCCGGCGGCATGGTCGTGCTCGACTTCGTCGACCTCCCCGAGGACGACCCCGAGCGCGAGCGGATGTACTCCGAGCACCTCTACTGCCCCTACGACGACGTGTCGTTCGAGGAGCTGGAGCCGCGCTCGTTCTCCTTCAACTCGCCGTTCGGCGCCTGCCCGGACTGCTCGGGCCTGGGCAACCGGATGGAGGTCGACCCGGAGCTGGTGGTGCCGGACGTCGAGCGCTCGCTGGACGAGGGCGCCATCCACCCGTGGTCGGCCGGGCACGCCAAGGAGTACTTCCAGCGGCTGATCGACGCGCTGGCCGGAGAGCTCGGCTTCCGCACCGACATCCCCTGGGCCGGGCTGCCCGCCCGCGCCAGGAAGGCGCTGCTGTACGGGCACAAGCACCAGGTGGAGGTCCGCTACCGCAACCGCTTCGGCCGCGAGCGCTCGTACAGCACCGGCTTCGAGGGCGCGATCCCGTTCATCCAGCGCCGGCACACCGAGGCGGAGAGCGACAGCAGCCGCGAGCGCTTCGAGGGCTACATGCGCGAGGTGCCCTGCCCGACGTGCCAGGGCACCCGGCTCAAGCCGGTGGTGCTCGCGGTCACCGTCCAGGACAAGTCGATCGCCGACGTCTCCTCGATGTCGATCAGCGACTGCTCCGAGTTCCTGGGCGCGATGAAGCTCAACGCCCGCGACAAGCGGATCGCCGAGCGGGTCCTCAAGGAGGTCAACGAGCGGCTGCGCTTCCTGGTCGACGTCGGCCTGGACTACCTCTCGCTGGACCGCGCGGCCGGCACCCTGTCCGGCGGCGAGGCCCAGCGCATCCGGCTGGCCACCCAGATCGGCTCCGGCCTGGTCGGCGTGCTGTACGTGCTGGACGAGCCGTCCATCGGCCTGCACCAGCGGGACAACCACCGGCTGATCGAGACGCTGGTGCGGCTGCGCGACATCGGCAACACCCTGATCGTGGTCGAGCACGACGAGGACACCATCAAGACCGCGGACTGGGTGGTCGACATCGGCCCCGGCGCCGGCGAGCACGGCGGCAAGGTGGTGCACTCCGGTTCGCTGAAGGAGCTGCTCGGCAACGAGGAGTCGCTGACCGGCCAGTACCTCTCCGGCAAGCGGTCCATCCCGATCCCGGAGGCCCGCCGCGAGCGGGACAAGAAGCGCCAGCTGACCGTCCACGGCGCCCGCGAGCACAACCTCAAGGACGTCACGGTCGGCTTCCCGCTCGGCACCCTCACCGCGATCACCGGCGTCTCCGGCTCCGGCAAGTCGACGCTGGTCAACGACATCCTGTACACCCACCTCGCCCGGGAGCTGAACGGCGCCCGCGCGGTGCCCGGCCGGCACACCCGGATCACCGGCACCGACCAGGTGGACAAGGTGGTGCACGTCGACCAGTCGCCGATCGGCCGCACCCCGCGCTCCAACCCGGCCACCTACACTGGGGTGTTCGACCACGTCCGCCGGCTCTTCGCGGAGACGCAGGAGGCCAAGGTCCGCGGCTACCTGCCCGGCCGGTTCTCCTTCAACGTCAAGGGCGGCCGCTGCGAGAACTGCTCGGGCGACGGCACCATCAAGATCGAGATGAACTTCCTGCCGGACGTCTACGTGCCGTGCGAGGTCTGCCACGGCGCCCGGTACAACCGGGAGACGCTGGAGGTCCACTACAAGGGCAAGTCCATCGCCGAGGTGCTGGACATGCCGATCGAGGAGGCGCTGGCCTTCTTCGAGGCCGTCCCGGCGATCGCCCGCCACCTGCGGACGCTCAACGACGTCGGCCTCGGCTACGTCCGGCTCGGCCAGTCCGCGCCGACGCTGTCCGGCGGCGAGGCGCAGCGCGTCAAGCTCGCCTCGGAGCTCCAGAAGCGCTCGACCGGGCGGACGGTCTACGTGCTGGACGAGCCCACCACCGGTCTGCACTTCGAGGACATCAGCAAGCTGATCAAGGTGCTCAGCGGGCTGGTCGACAAGGGCAACACGGTGATCGTCATCGAGCACAACCTCGATGTGATCAAGACCGCCGACTGGGTCGTCGACATGGGCCCCGAGGGCGGCTCCGGCGGCGGCACGGTCGTCGCCGAGGGCACCCCCGAGCAGATCGCCGCCGTCCCGGAGAGTCACACCGGCAAGTTCCTGCGGGACATCCTGCCCGCCGACCTCGCGGACGCCCCGGCGGCCCCGGCCGTCCCGGCGAAGAAGGCGCCGCGCAAGCGCGCGGCCGCCGCGAAGAAGTAGTCCCGCCCGCCGCGCCCCGCCGCTCCCGGGCCACCCTGACACCC
>NZ_JBHUAF010000061.1:0-31099 GCF_042789895.1 Kitasatospora sp. NPDC056783 | reverse complement strand
GTGCTCCGGGGCCGCCGCCGCTGCCGCGACTACTCCGACGGTTCCGCGTCTCCGTGGGCCTCGCGCACGACGACCACGGGGCACGGCGCGTGCTCGGTGAGGTGGCGGCTGACCGAGCCGAGCAGCACGCCGGAGAAACCGCCCAGGCCGCGGCTGCCGACGACGAGCAGCGCGGCGCCCTTGGCGGCTTCCAGCAGTACCCGGGCGGCGTTGCCGGGCGTCACGCTCTCGGTGATCCGCACGCCCGCGTCGTCACCGGCCACCTTGACGATGGTGTCGGTGAGGGTCTTCCCGGCGATTTCCTCGGGGTTGAAGGTCTCGACGGTCGGCACGCCCTGTCCGGCCCAGCCGTAGAAGGCCGGGTACTCCCAGGCGGCGATGGCGTGGACCGTCCCGCCGACGGCCCGCGCGTAGTCGATCGCCCAGCTCAGCGCCTGCTCCGAGGCGGGCGAGCCGTCCACACCGACGACGATCCGGGGATTCGCACTCATGGCTTGCTCCTTCGGTTGCTCCTGATCGGTACCGACCCTCAGAACATAGATCAAATCGGACAAACGATCGGTATCTGCCACGCCGGAAGGCGCCCGTCGCATTCAATTCCTGTGCGACCGTCGCCCCGGAGCTGGGAGACTGCCCGGATGCCGAGCAAGCCCCGCCGCCGCACCGGCGGCTTCGCCGAGGTCCTGGCCGCCCTGCCGCCGAAGGAGGAGGCGGGCGAGCGGTGGAACCCGCACGACCCGGTCGCCTCGGGCGGCTTCGTGGACGCCGGGGGCCGCTCCTGGCGGCTGGCCCGCGGGCCGGTGGACCAACGGCTGGCCAAGCGGCTCGCGGCCGAGGCGGAGGAGATGACGCTGGGCCTGTGGGGCCGGCTGGAGGAGACCTCCCCGGGCCACTTCGCGCCGGCCCTGCTCACGCCCGAGGAGCGCCCGGACGCCTGGCTGTCGGCCACCGCCCTGGAGCACCTGGCGTACGAGTTTCGCGCCTCCGGTGGCCGGCGGCTGCTCTACCTGGTCGTCCTCTGCTGAGCCCCCGCGCACCGGAATCGGCTGAAGACATCAACTGCGGTAGGCCGCCCAGGCGTTGGCCATCCGACGGACCTGCCCCGGGGTGAACTGGGTCATGCAGGAGTCGTAGCTGTAGTCCATGAAGTTGTGGATCGGGTCCAGCCCCGGGCCGGAGCAGGTGTGACGGCCCTCGGGGCAGCCGGAGGCGGCGGTGCGCTCGGGCGGGGTGTCGTCCACGTAGTCGCCCGGGGCCAGGCAGCCGTTCTGGAAGGTGTGGAAGAGACCGAGCCAGTGGCCGATCTCGTGGGTCGCGGTGTTGCCCTCGTCGTAGTGGGTGGCGGAGCCGCCCGGCAGGGAGGCGTCCAGCACCACGACGCCGTCCTGGACCGGGTCCGCCCGGTACGCGTTCGGGAAGGTCGACCAGCCGAGCAGGGAGTCGCCGAGCAGGGCCGTGTAGAGGTTGAGGACCCCCTGGTCGCCCTTGCGCAGAGCGGTCTTCATCTGCTGCTCGGCGGCCGAGCCGGGGGTCATGCCGGTGTACCAGGAGGCGTTGTCGGTCCAGTCGGTGCCGACCAGCTCGAAGTGGAAGGGGCTCGCGGCGTTGCCCTCGCCCTGCCCGCCGTAGCCGGCGTTGAGGTGGTCGATCTGGGCCGTGACCGTGCCCTGGTCCAGCCGCCCGTCGTCACCGGAGTGGATCACGTGGACGTAGACCGGGACGGTGGTCGGGGTGAGGGCCCGGACCCGCGCGGCGCCGAGCTCACCGAGCCGCGCTTCGAGGTCGGCCTGCATCGCCCGCGCCTCCTCGGCGCTCACCTCGTTCGGGTCCCGCCCCGCCGGGCCGCCGGCCGACAGCCGGGCCGCGGGGTCCGCCGCGCCGGCGCCGTCCTCGCACGCGGCCGGCGGAGCGACGACGGCGCGGTGCGCGGGCGGTGCGGCGAACTGGCTCAGTCCGGCCGCGGCGACCAGCGCGGCGGCGCAGGGGAACAGGCGGGGGGCACGCGAGCGCACCCGGGCAGTACGGCGCATCTGCGCTCCTGTCGGGGGGAGTCGACGGCGTCTCGGCCGCGCCCCGGGCCCGCTCCGGCCGGACCCGCCGGTGGCGCCCGGCGCGGACTCGCCGAGACTACGACGCGGTGAAGTCGATCTCCCGCAGGGCGCGCGCGGCGGCCCGGTCGAGTACCACGGCCGACGCACAGCCGGCCGGCAGCCGTCCGGCCCCCAGGATCCGGCGGCGCAGCCGGGCCACCACTGCCCGGTGCCGGACGAAGGCGTAGCGCGAGACGCCGCGCCCGCGCCGCCGCTGCCCGTCCAGCGCCTCGGACGGGTCGGCGTCGAGCAGCAGCAGGTGCACCCGGCGGCCCTGCCGGGCGGCGGCGCGGACCAGCCAGCACCGCACCCAGGGCTGGGTCCCGCAGTCGTGCACGGCGAGCGGCCCGCCGTCCAGCACGGCGCGGCGCAGCCGCCGGTAGTGGGCCAGCCGGGCGAGCGGCCGGTAGAAGACGTACGGCAGGCGGCCGGGCAACCGGGCCGCGTACTGCTCGCGGACCAGCTGGGAGTCGATCAGCGGGGCGCGGACGCAGCGCCGCATCAGGGTGCTCTTGCCGCTGCCGGGCAGGCCGGTGACGACCAGCAGGTCCCCGGCCGGGTAGCGCAGCACGGACGGTCCGGGGCCGCGCAGCTCGTGCCGGGCGGGCGGGTCCTGCGGCACGGACAGCACGTCCCGCTCTCCGGCAGGGCGCGGCGGCGGCACCAGTGGCACCGCCGCCGGCACCGCTCTCGTCCCCCGCACCCGCTCTCCCCCGCCGTTCCCGCCGCCGTCCCCCTCCTGGAGCATGGCGCAATCCCAAGAGCGAGTAAAGGGCGGAGGTCGGAGCGGGTACGGACGACCCGGCGCCGGGCCGGTACGGACGGCCCGGCGCGGGTGTCAGCCGAGCTGCGGGGCGATCCGGGAGGCGATCAGCTCCAGGTGGTCCAGGTCGTCCAGGTCGAGGATCTGGAGGTAGATCCGCTCGCTGCCGGCCGCCGCGTACCGGCCGATCCGCTCCACCACCTCGTCCGGAGTGCCGGCCAGACCGCTCTCCTTCAGCTCCGCCACCTCGCGGCCGATCGCGGCGGCCCGACGGGCCACCTCGGCGTCGTCCCGGCCGACGCAGGCCACCAGGGCGTTGGAGTAGACCAGGTCGCCGGCCGAGCGCCCGGCCCCCTCGACGGCGGCGCGGACCCGGCCGAACTGGGCGGCGCTGACGTCCGCCGAGGCGAACGGCAGGTTGAACTCGTCGGCGAAGCGGGCGGCCAGGGCCGGGGTGCGCCGGGGGCCGTAGCCGCCGATCAGCACCGGGACGTGCTCCTGGGCGGGCTTGGGCAGCGCGGGCGAGTCGGTCAGCGTGTAGTACTCGCCGGCGAAGTCGAAGGTGTCGCCGAGCTTGGTGTTCCACAGCCCGGTGATGATCGCCAGCTGCTCCTCCAGCCGCCCGAACTTCTCCTTCGGGAAGGGGATGCCGTAGGCGGTGTGCTCGGCCTCGTACCAGCCGGCGCCGATGCCGAACTCGACCCGGCCGCCGCTCATCGCGTCCACCTGGGCGACCTGGATCGCGGTGACGCCCGGCAGCCGGAAGGTGGCGGCCGTCATCAGGGTGCCCAGCCGGATGGTGCTGGTGTCCCGGGCGAGGCCGGCCAGCGTGATCCAGGCGTCGGTGGGTCCGGGCAGCCCGGAGGTGTCACCCATCTTCAGGTAGTGGTCGGACCGGAAGAACGCGCTGAAGGCGCCGAGCTGCTCGGCGGTGCGGGCGACCCTGAGGAGGGTGTCGTAGCTCGCGCCCTGCTGGGGTTCGGTGAAGATGCGGAGATCCATGCCGGCCATTGTGATACGGACCACCCGGTGGGCGCAGCGGATCCGCCGGGCCACGGAGCGTTCCCGGGGGGCGTGCGGGGTGGCCAAGGTCTCAGCACGGAAGCGTCACGGGCGTCCGTTCCCGCCCCGGGGCTCGCCTACGGTGGACGGATGTTCGCGACCTCCGACGATTCCTTCCGGCGCTCCCCCGACGAGCCGGGGGGCTGTCCGCTGCCCGGCATCGTGGCGGCCTTCACGCCCCGGCTGGCCGAGTTCGCCTTCGAGCCCGGTTTCGTCGCGGCGGTCGACCAGCACACGGCGATGCTGCGGGAGCTGCTGTACGCCCAGGGACCGGAGCTCGCGCCCCGGCCCCTGGACCGTGAGGAGTTGTCGGACTACGCACTGGGCTTCCTGGACGCGCTCGCCGAGATCGGCTGGCGGGAGCCGGTCGGCTACGACTACGCCGTGATCCGGCTCACCGCCATCTGCTGGCTGGTGCGCGAGCAGGGCCTGCTGGAGGTGTGAGCCCCCCGGACTACCGGCGTTCGTCGCCCTCGATGCCCGGAGCGGGCGGGGTGCCCGGGCCGGTCTGCGTGGTCGGCCGGACCGGCTGGTTCGACAGCACGTCGGAGCGTCCGGCCTGGTAGGCGTTGCCGCGCAGCCGGGCCGTCTCCCGCTCGGCGCCGTCCAGCCACCGCTCCCAGCGCTGGCGCATCGGCAGGATCAGGCCGCCGCCGACACCGACCACCAGCACGCCGACGACGGCGGCGAGCGCGGCGATCAGCACCGGCCCGGTGATCGCGGTGGCGATCCCGGCCTGGCCCAGCGCGGCGATCACGCCGAGGCCGACGATGAACGCCCAGACCAGCGTCGAGACCGTCCGCCCGTAGGAGGCGCCGGAGAGCGAGCTGCCCACGATGTCGCGCACGCCGTTGGCGATGGCCATCGCGACCACCACGATCACGACGGCGACGATGCCCCGCGGCAGCCAGGCGACGATGCTGTGGATCATCGTGCTGATCGGGTTCGGACCGAAGACGCCGAACGCCAGCTGCAGGGCCATCAGCAGGACGATGTAGTAGACGACCTTCGAAATGATGCCGGTCATGTCGTACTTGGAACCGGACAGGCGGGCGGCCATCCCGGAACGCTCCGCGACCCGCTCCGAGCCGAGCCGGCGCAGCACCCGGTCGAGCACCTTGGCGATCGCCTTGGACACGATCCAACCGACGACCAGGATCGCCAGGAAGGCGATGAACTGCGGGATGAACTTGGCGATCTTCGCCCAGGCCTCGGTGAAGCCCGATCCGAAGTCGACGGACAGTGCGAGCTGCTGAGCCACGGCGTCCTCCACTCGATGACGCGGCGCCACGAGCGGGCACCGCGGGCCCCCACTTCGTGGATAGCAGGCACCCGGTCCGGCCGCGCGCGCCCGGTGTCCGGGATGCTCCCCTCGGGTGAACCCCGCGGCGGTCCGCACGCGTACAGTGGCGGTCCGGGGACGGGCCACGGGGCGGGCGGACGGGACGGTGCGACGGTGAGCGGAACGGCGGCGAGCGGTACGGCGGCGGGGCGCGCGGTGGACCACCGGGCGCTGCACTGGCGGGTCCGGCCCGAGAAGGCGCGGGCCGCCGTCCTGGTGCTGCACGGCGGCGAGGAGCACAACCTCGCCCGGCCCGGGCGCCTCAACCTCCCGCTGCTGCGGATGCACGGCTTCCTGCGCGGCCTGACCAGGGCGACCGCGGACGCCGGGATCGCCATCGCTACCGTCCGCTACCGCCACCGCGGCTGGAACGGCGAGCGAGCCGACGCCGCCCGGGACGCGACCGCCGCGCTCGACGAACTGACCGCGCTGCTCGGGCCGGTGCCGACCGTCCTGATCGGCCACTCGATGGGCGGCCGCGCCGCGCTCCGGGCCGGCGGGCACCCGTCCGTCACCGGCCTGGTCGCCCTCGCGCCGTGGTGCCCCGCCGAGGACCCGTGCGACCACCTCGCCGACCGCACCGTCCTGATGCTGCACGGCGACCGCGACACCGTCACCCCGCCCGCCGACACCCGCGCCTTCGCCGCGCGCAGCCGCGCCGCGGGCGCCCGGGTCTGCGGCTACACCGTCATCGGCAGCGGCCACACGATGCTCCGGCGCGTCCCCGACTGGCACCGCGCCACCACCCGCCTCACCACCGCCCTCCTCGGCCTCGACCCCTTCCCCGCCGAGACGACCTCCGCCCTCGCCCTCCCACCCGCCTCCCGGGAGGCCCTCACCCTCCCGCTCCCGCCCCAGCCCCGCCGGGTCGCGGGCCGCTGAGGAACGCGTACGGCCCGCCCTCCGGGCGGGGTGACCAGGGCGGACACCCGGCGGGAGACGGCCCCCAGGGGCTCGTACGCCCCGGCGAACAACCCGGGGTGACTCCGCGCTCCCCCCACACGGGTGGTTTCGCGCGCCCGGCCGACGTCGAAAACGGTCGGTGGACGGATGATCCGTCCCAGGGCCGTGCCGGACGGCCCGGGAAGGACGGATCGGGACGATGAGCACGACGCGACGGTCGCTGCTGGGCGCGGCGCTGGCCACCCCGCTGCTGGGGTGGCTCACGGGGACCGCGGCCGGTGCCGTTGACGGCGGCACCGACCGCGCCGGAAGACTGGGCACCCTCACCGACGGCTGGGTGGAGGTGCGCTGGACACCGGAGGCGCAGGCGCAACTGGACCGCTTCCAGGCGATGGTGGACGTCGTCGCCCCGGCGCGGGTGGTGCTGGACCGCCGGGGCCCGGCCGTACGGCTGCCGATCCGCTCGGCCACCGGCGACCCGTCCCTCGCGAACCCGCCGAAGGTGCACGGCGACGGGGCGCTGGACGGCGGGGTCTCGGTCCGGTCGTCCAAGGGCGTCTACCGGGTGGTGAACGTGGCCGGCGCGATCAAGGACAGCCTCGCCTCCGGCCGGTGCGAGGTCAGCGGGGCGGAGATGGGGCACCGCTCGGCCTTCCACTGCGGCCTGACGGAGGGGAAGCTGACGGCCGAGCCGGTGCCGGCCGGGCAGCCGATGAAGGTCCGGCTCAGCGGGGTGCCACTGCGCCCCACCCAGGAGGCCGTGGACGCGTACACCGCGAACTTCGGCGCACACCCGGTCACCGTGGACACGGTGCTGGCGTACGTCACGGCCCAGGGGACGTACACGCCTCCGCCGGCCGAGCAGTAGCGGCGGCCTCCGCGGCCGGGGCCGGAAGGCGTTCAGGGCCGCCGGGACCCGCGGAGCCCGCGCGACTGGGCGGGCACCGCACCGCCGAAGCGCCGCTCGCGGGCCGCGTAGGCGTGGACGGCTCCGCGCAGCCGGGCCAGGTCGTAGTCGGGCCATGGCGTCGGGTCGAAGAGCAGCTCGGCGTAGGCGAGGTGCCAGGGCAGGAAGTTGCTGATCCGCTGCTCCCCGGACGTGCGGATCAGCAGGTCGACGTCCGGGAGGTCCGGGGCGTACAGGCGCCGGGCCAGGTCGGCCGGGCCGATCTCCTCCGGGCGGATCTCGCCGGCCACCGCCGCCGCCGCCAACGCCCGTGCGGCGGCGGTGAGTTCCTCCCGTCCGCCGTAGTCCACGCAGACCGTCAGGGTCAGTGTGCCGTTGTTGGACGTCAGGCTCTCCACCAGCGCGATCGCGGAGGCGAGCGACTCCTCCACCCGGTCCCGCCGGCCGCACCAGCGGATCCGCACGCCGAGCGCGTGCAGGCCCTCCGCGCTGCGGGCGATGCCGTCGGCCATGGAGTCGAACAGCGCGGTCAGTTCCCCGGGCGGACGCTCCCAGTTCTCGGTGGAGAACGCGTAGAGGCTCAGATGCCGGATGCCCAGCCGCAGCGCCGCGTTGACCAGGCGCAACGCGGCCCGCTGCCCGGCCTGGTGGCCCTGCTCGGGGGGCAGGTGCCGGGCCTCGGCCCAGCGGCGGTTGCCGTCCATGATCACGGCGACGTGGGCGGGTGTCCCGGCGGCGGGCGGGGCGGGGCGGGCGCGGCGGTGGGGGGTGGTGCCGTCGGAGCTCAGCGGGGTGAGGCCCTCGGCCAGGACGCGCGAGCGCAGCAGGGCCACCTCGTCGTGCTGGAGCTGGGCACCGAGCAGCACGGCGTGCAGGAAGGGGCGGCACTCGGGGGCGGCGAGCCAGGTGGCGGGCAGGGCCTGGTCCAGCAGGCCGCGCAGCTGGTCGCGCTGACCGTCGACCAGCTCGTCCAGGGCGGCCTGCCGGGCGATCGGCCGAGCGGTCGGCCCGGCGGCATCGCGGTCCAGGTCGGGGACGGTCAGGCCGAGCCGGCGCAGGTCCTCCCAGGGCAGGTAGCAGCGGCCGGCCGCGAGGTCGAGCGGGAGGTCCTCCAGGATGTCGGCCAGCTGGCAGGCCTCCCCCAGCGCGGACAGTGCCCCGGCCGCCCGCGGCCCCGGCGCACCCAGCAGCGGCGCCCACAGCTCGGTGACCGTCCCCGCGACGCCCCGCAGGTGGCGGCGCTGGTCGGCGCGGGTCTCGACGGCGGGCGGGCGGGCGCAGTCGGCCCGGGTCGCGTCCAGGAACTCCTCGACCAGCGCGGGGTCCAGCTCCCAGCGGCGCACGGTGTCCACGAAGGCCCGGCGCAGCGGGTGCTCGCTGCGGCCGGCCGCCAGCTCGGCCAGGGTGTCGGCCCGCCAGCGGGCGAACCGGCGCTCCCGGTCGGCGGCCGCGCCGGCGGTGGTGTCGCGCGCACGGCCGTCGCCCTCGTCGGCGATCCGGTCGGACCGGGAGGCGAAGGCGCTGACGGCGTGGAGGTAGGGCCGCACCTCGGGCGGCAGCACGTCGCTGATCCCCCGCAGCAGGGCGAGGTGGCCCGCCACCTCCCGCTCGCAGCGGCGGTACGACTCCCGCAGCTCCGGCGGACCGTCCACGCCCGCCGCCTGGTTCCCCGCCATGCCCGTACCCCGCCTCCGCCGACACCGTGCGCCCCCTGGTCAACGAGGCGGGCCCGGATCGGTGGCGATCCGGGAACGCGGGGCCGCCGGGGCCGCGGCCTCAGCCGAGGTCGGCCGGGGTCTCCACCACCACCCCGTACAGGTCGCCGATCGTCGCCAGCGCGCCTCGGTGGACCTGGGCGGCGGACAGCTCGGTGCCCCCCGACTCCAGCGGCCGGCTCGCGCAGGCGGAGGCCACCACGGTCGGGCGGTCGCCGCGCAGGAAGGCGCCGGCCGTGGTGAAGGCGACACACATGTGGGTCATGAAGCCGGCGATCACGACGTCCCGGTGGCCGGCCGCGTCGACGAGCTCCCCGAGGTCGGTGCCGACGAAGGAGTCCGGGGCCTGCTTGACCACCACCCGCTCCCCCTCGGCCGGGGCCACGCTCGGGTGGATCCGCCCGATCTCGGCGCGGATGTCGTACGGGGAGCCCTCGCCGCCGTCGTTGATCACGTGGATGACGGTGGCACCGGCCTCCCGCGCCCGGGCGAGCAGGTCGGCGCCCGCGTCGAGCGCCTGCCGCCAGCCGTCCAGCTCCAGCACGCCGCCCACGTAGGTGTTCTGGTAGTCGATCAGGATCAGGGTCGAGTCGGCGAGCACGGCGGGCTCCTGTCCGAGGCCGATGACGGTGCGCAGGGTGGTCGTGGGCATGGGGTACCGCCTTCACGGTCGGGCGTGGGATACGGGATTCGCGCAGGTCACACCCGGTGCGGCCTGCCTCGGAAACGCTACGGTCGGCGCTCCGGTGTCGGCAATGTCGTCTAACCTGCAGATTCCGACATCGAGGGAGGGGCCCATGCCGGCACGGACCGTGGGGGCGCGGGAGGCACGGCCGCCGGCCGCGCGACGACTGGTCGTCATCGTCCTGTTCGAGGGCGTCGACCTGCTCGACGTGACCGGGCCGCCCGAGGTGTTCTCCCTGGTCCGCCGGGAGACCGGTGAGGCGACCGGCTACCGGGTCGTCCTCGCCGCGGAGACCTCGGCGCCGGTCACCACCGCGGCCGGCGTGCGGATTCTGCCCGACGTCACCTTCGACGAGCTCACCTCCGACGGCCTCCCGGGCGAGGCCGCCCGCAGCCGGATCGACACCCTGCTGGTGCCCGGCTCGGTCGAGACGGACGACCAGCGCCGGGTCCGCGCGCTCACCGACCCGGCGGTGGTCGCCCGGGTCCGCGCGCTCGCCGCCCGCTCCCGCCGGGTGGCCAGTGTCTGCGTCGGCGCCCACCTGCTCGCCGCCGCCGGACTGCTGGACGGGCGGCGCGCCACCACCCACTGGTCCACGGCGGGCCAACTCGCCGCCGATCACCCGGAGGTGGAGGTCGACGCGGACCCGATCTTCATCCGGTCGGGCGAGGTCTGGACGGGCGCGGGCATCAGCGCCTGCCTGGACCTGTCGCTCGCGCTGGTCGCCGAGGACTTCGGCGAGGAGCTGGCCCTGAAGGTCGCCCGTCAGCTCGTCATGTATCTCAAACGCCCCAGCGGACAGAGCCAGTTCAGCGTGCCGCTGGAGCCCGTCTCGACCACCCGGCGGATCGAGGAGCTGCGCCACCACATCCTGCGCAACCTCGCCGAGCGGCTCACCGTCCCGGACCTCGCGGCCCACGCCCACGTCAGCGAACGGCAGTTGACCAGGATCTTCAAGACGGAGCTGGGCACCACCCCGAGCGCCTACGTGGAGTCCGCCCGGGTCGAGCTCGCCCGTCACCGGCTGGAGTCCACCGACGAGACGCTCGAACGCGTCGCCACCGCCTGCGGGTTCGGCACCACCGACACCCTGGTGCGCGCCTTCCGCCGCCGCCTGGGAACCACGCCGACCGACTACCGGCAGCGCTTCCGCACCGGCGGAGATGCCACCGGCGGAGAGGCCACCGCCGGAGACGCGGCCGCCGAGGACTCGGTCACCGGAGACGCCGCCGCCGTCACGGCAGCCGGACGGTGAACACCGTGCGGCCCGGCCGGCTGGCCACCGTCACCGTGCCGCCGTGCGCCCGGACGACGGCCCGGACGATCGCCAGGCCGAGCCCGGTCGAGCCGGTGGCGCGCGAGCGGGCCCGGTCGCCCCGGACGAAGCGCTCGAAGACCCGGTCGAGCAGCTCGGGCGCGATCCCCGGACCGTCGTCCGAGACGCCCAACTCGACCTGACCGCCGACCCGTCGCAGGCTCAGGCCGACCTCGGTTCCGGGCGGGGTGTGGGTCCGGGCGTTGGCCAGCAGATTGGCCGTCACCTGGCTCAGCCGGTGCTCGTCGCCGCGCACCAGTACCGGGTCCTCGGGCAGCACCAGCCGCCAGCGGTGCTCCGGCCCGGCGGCGCGGGCGTCGGCCACCGCGTTGAGGGCGATCCGGGTCAGGTCCACCTCCTCCGCCGCCAGCGGGCGGCCGGCGTCCAGGCGGGCGAGCAGCAGCAGGTCCTCGACGATCGCCCCCATCCGCACCGCCTCGGCGTCGATCCGCTCCAGCGAGTGCCGCACCGGCTCCGGGACCGGCCCGGGGTGGCGCAGCGCCAGCTCGGCGTGGCCGCGGACCGCCGCGACCGGTGTGCGCAGCTCGTGGCTGGCGTCGGCGGCGAAGCCGCGCAGCCGCTCCTCCACCGCGTGACGACGGGCCAGCGCGTCGCCGACGTGCCCGAGCATCCGGTTGAGCGCGGCGCCGACCCGGCCGACCTCGGTGCGCGGGTCGTCGTCCGGTACGCGCTCGGCGAGCATCACCTCGCCGCTGGCGAGCGGCAGCGCGCTGACCCGCTCGGCCATGCCCACCACCCGCCGCAGCGGGCGCAGCGAGAAGCCGACCCAGACGGCCCCGGCCGTGCCGGCCGCGGCGACGGCGATCGCGAAGACGGTGAGTTCCAGGGTCTCCAGCCGGTCGACGGTGTCCTCGGCCGGGCGCAGCGGCAGGCCGCTGACCAGCACGTCGCCGTCCCGTCCGGCGACCGCGCGGACCCGGTAGCGGCCCAGGGTCCGGCCGAGGTCGAGAGCACGGGCCGGTCCGTCGACGGGCAGCGCGGCCAGCGCGTCCTGCTGGGCGGGGGTGAAGGCGACCCGGTCGTCCTCGTCGCCGGGGTCGTCCACGTCGTCGGCGTCCCCGTCGACCACGCCCGCGGCGGTGACCTTCCCGGCCAGCAGCCGTACCCCGAGGGTGCCGGGGGTCTGGGCCCGGGTGTCGGGGCCGGCGCCCTGCCCGGTGTGCTCCAGGCTCGCGGCGTAGCGGCCGCCGGACTCGGCGAGTTGCTGGTCCAGGCGGTCGACCAGGAAGTGGCGCAGCGCAGCGGTGGTCGCGAAGCCGACGGCGGCGCAGGTGACGACGAGCAGCACCAGCAGGCCCGCGATCAGCCGGGCGCGCAGGGTGCGGGGCACCAGCCGGGCGCGCGGGACGCGGAGCCTCACGGCGCGGCCTTGATCAGGTACCCGGCGCCGCGCACCGTGTGGATCATCGGACTGCGGCCGGCGTCCACCTTCTTGCGCAGGTAGCTGATGTACAGCTCCACGATGTGCGCCTGTCCGCCGAAGTCGTACGACCAGACGGCGTCCAGGATCTGCGCCTTGCTGAGCACCTGCCGGGGGTGGCGCAGCAGGTGGGCGAGCAGCGCGTACTCGGTCGGGCTGAGCTCGATCGTCTCCCCGCCCCGGGTGACCTCGCGGGCCCGCTCGTCCAGGACGAGGTCGCCGAGCACCAGGGCGTGCGGGGGCGGCTGCCGGGTCGCGGCGGGCGGGGCGGCGCGGCGCAGCAGGCCGCGCAGCCGGACGACCACCTCGGCCAGGCTGAACGGCTTGGTCACGTAGTCGTCGCCGCCGGCCGCGATGCCCGCGATCCGTTCCTCGACGGCGTCCCGGGCGGTGAGGAAGAGCACCCGCACCTCGGGCCGCTCGGCGTGGACGCGCCGCAGGACCTCCAGGCCGTCGAGGTCGGGCAGCATCACGTCGAGCACCACGGCGTGCGGGCGCCAGGCCGCGGCGGTCTCGACGGCGGCCAGGCCGGTGGTCGCGCCGCGCGCCTGCCAGCCCTCGTAGCGGACGGCCCCGCAGACCACCTCGACCAGGTCCGGCTCGTCGTCGACGACCAGGACCCGCCACTGCGCGCGGTCGGCGGTGTCGTCCATGGATCTCCCTCGGGTCGGTGCGGGCATTGTTCATCCTGGTCGCTCCCGATGAGAAACCGGTGAGACCTCGGGAACCGGTTCGTGGACCGCTGTATCGGCTTTGACCTGCGACGATGGCGCCTCGAATGATCACCGGGGCGGGGCGGGCTCAGAGCCGACTCAGAGCTTGCGGTGCGATCGTGGGCGGCCTCGGCGGCACTCGCCGCCGGGCGCTGAGGAGGTTCCCGATGAGCACTGCCGCCGCACCGACGTCGCGGCCCGGGCACCGGGCGGCACCCGACCGCCCCGGACACCGGGCGGCGCCGCGCGCGCCGCTCGCCCTGGACCCGCGCGCGGCCCTGGCCCTGATCGCGGCGGGCGCCCTCGGCGTGCTCGCGCTCTGGTGGAAGGGCACCCCCTCGGTGGTGGGTGCGGCCGGCTGGCTGACCGGCGCGAGCCGGATCACCGGGCTGCTGGCCGGGTACGCCGCGCCCGTGCTGATCCTGCTGATGGCCCGGATGCCGCCCGTGGAGCGCGGGGTCGGCGCGGACCGGCTGGCCCGCTGGCACGCCTTCGGCGGGCGCTGGACGGTGGCCCTGGTCGCGGTGCACGTACTGACGGTCACCTGGGGCTACGCCCTGACCGACGGACGCGGGCTGGTCGGCGAGGGCGTGGAGCTGGTCTTCCACTACCCCGAGATGATCAAGGCCACCCTGGGCACCCTCCTGCTGTTCGGCACCGGCGCGGTCTCCGCCCGGATCGCCCGCCGCCGGCTCGCCTACGAGACCTGGTACTACCTGCACCTGGCGACCTACCTCGCGATCGCGCTGGCCTTCTCCCACCAGCTGGTCACCGGCGCCGACCTGGCGGGCGGCCCCGGCCAGGCCGCCTGGTACGCGCTCTACTTCGGCACGGCGGCGCTGCTCGGCTGGTTCCGGCTGATCCGGCCCTGGCTGCTCGACCGGCGGCACCGTCTGGAGGTCGCCGAGGTACGGCCGGAAGGCCCCGGCGTGGTGTCGCTGTTCCTGACCGGCCGGCGGCTGGACGAGCTGGGCGCCGAGCCGGGCCAGTTCTTCCGGCTCCAGTTCCAGGCGCCCGGGCTGCGCTGGGCCGCCAACCCGTACTCGCTGTCCGCGCCGCCGCACCCCCGCTTCCTTCGCTTCACCGTCAAGGACCTCGGCGGGCACAGCGCCGCCGTGGCCGCCCTGCGCCCGGGGACCAGGGTGCGCGCCGAGGGCCCGTACGGGGCGTTCACCGGGCGGCGGCTGCGTCGACGCCGGGTGCTGCTGCTCGGCGCGGGGGTCGGGATCACCCCGCTGCGCGCCCTGTTCGAGACGCTGCCGGGTGAGCTGACCCTGGTCCAGCGGGCCAGGCGGCCGCAGGACGTGCTGTTCCGCACGGAGCTGGCCGAGGTCGCCCGGCGGCGCGGCGCGGCGGTGCACGAACTGCTCGGCTCCCGGGAGCAGGTCGGTGAGCTCGGGGCCGCGCTGGCCCGGCTCGTCCCGGACCTCGCCGAGCACGAGGTGTACCTGTGCGGCCCGGACGCCCTGGCCGAGGAGGCCGTGCGGGCGCTGCGGGCGGCGGGGGTGCGGCCCGGCCGCATCCACCACGAGAGCTTTTCGTTCTGAGCCGGTCCGGCTCACCGAACACCTGAGGAGCGTCGATTTCCATGCGCCGAGCCGTCGTCACCAGCGCCGCCACCGCGGCCGGGGTGGTGCTGCTGCTGTCCCTCAAGCCGCACGAGGCGGCCGGGCCCACGCCGGTGATCGGCTCGGGCCCGGGCTCCGGCTCCGCCGCCGGTTCCGGGCCCGCCGCCGGGTCCGCCGCCGGGTCCGGGTCCGATGTCTCGCAGCCGTCGGCGGGCACCGGCGCCTCCCCGGCCCCGTCCGCCCCCGCCGCCGCCTCGGGCGCCACCCGTACGGTCAGCGGCAACACCGTCAACACCCGTTACGGCCCGGTCCAGGTCCAGGTCACCCTGACGGGGAGCCGGATCACCGCCGTGGACGTGGTCAAGTACCCCAACTCCGAGCGGCGCGACCGCGAGATCAACGGTTCCGCGCTGCCGGTCCTCAACCAGGAGGCGATATCCGCCCAGAGCGCCCGGATCGACGTGGTCAGCGGCGCGACGTACACCAGCGACGGCTACGTCCGCTCACTGCAGAGCGCCCTCGACCGGGCCAAGGGCTGAGGTCGCCGTGCTCCGCCACGCCGAGCCCGTGATGGGGACGGTCTTCTCGGTCACCGTGCGCGACCCGGGCCCGGACACCCCGGCCGTGCTGGAACGGATCGCCGAGCGGCTGCACCGGATCGACGCGGTGTTCTCCACCTACCGGGCGGACAGCGACATCAGCCGCCTCGACCGGGGCGAACTCGCCCTGGCCGACTGCGCTCCGGAGGTCCCCGCCGTCCTGGCGGCCTGCCGTGAGGTGGCCGCCGAGACCGACGGGTACTTCACCGAGCGGCCCGGCGGCCGGCTCGACCCCAGCGGCTGGGTCAAGGGCTGGGCCGTCGAGCGGGCGGCCGCGCTGCTGCGATCCTCCGGCGCCCGGCAGTACTGCGTCAGCGGCGGCGGGGACGTGCAAACCGCCGGCGGACCGTGGCGGATCGGCGTCGCCGACCCGCGCCGGCCCGGCCTGCTGGCCGCCGTCCTGGCCGGCCACGACCTCGCCGTCGCCACCTCGGGCACGGCCGAGCGCGGCGCGCACATCCTCGACCCCCACACCGGCCGCCCGGCCGACGGCCTGGCCTCGCTCACCCTGGTCGGCGCACCGGGCACCGGCATCGCCCGCACCGACGCCTGGGCCACCGCCGCCTTCGCCATGGGCCCGGACCGAGCCCTCGCCTGGGCCGCCCGCCGGGCCGGCGTCGAGGCCCTGGCCGTGCTGCCGGACGGCTCCAAACGCTGGACGCCGGGGCTGCCCGGACACCTCCCGGCCAGCGGACCGGCGGACTGGCGGGCCGCCGTCCGCTGAGCGCTCCCGTCCCCGGCCCGGCCCGTCGCGTCCCACCTCGGCGATCGACGGCCCCATTGTGGAAGTGCCCCCGCTGCCGGGGGAGGGCTCCGGGCAACGGCCCGCTCCAGGACCGGTGTTAGGGTGATCGAAAAGTCGGACCGGGCTCGGAGGCACTGAACCATCGTGCGGGCGCCAGGAATCGCCACGGCCACGGCCTGGTCCAGCGCCCGGTCCGCCGCCCGGTCGGGCCTGCG
The DNA here is from genome assembly GCF_042789895.1 of Kitasatospora sp. NPDC056783. Lineage (NCBI taxonomy): Bacteria > Bacillati > Actinomycetota > Actinomycetes > Kitasatosporales > Streptomycetaceae > Kitasatospora > Kitasatospora sp. NPDC056783. The sequence goes on along the minus strand of NZ_JBHUAF010000061.1, from coordinate 15,036 downwards.
CTCCCTCGCCCGGTCCGCGGTGCGCCGTTCCCCCGCCGCCGCCGGCTACCTCATCCTCGGTCTCGCCACCGGCCTGGCCGCGCTGGTCGGACTCTGCCTCCTGCTCGCCGTCCTCGCCCTCTGCCTGGTCGGCATCGGCCTGCCGCTCCTCCCGCACGCCCTGCGACTGCTGCGCCACTGCGCCGAGTTCCAGCGGCGGCGGGTCGGCCGCCGACTGGGCGGCGACCGGCCGCGCACCCCGTACGGCGGCCGGGCGTCCCTGCGCGACCCGGCCGACCGCAAGGACCTGCTCTGGCTGCTCGCCCACGGCACCGCCGGGACGGCCCTGGCGGGCGCCGCCCTCACCCTGTGCAGCCACGCCGTCAACTGGCTGACGGCGCCGATCTGGTGGCAGCTTCTGCCGGACGAGCGCGGGAAGATCATCCTGCTGACCGTCGACTCCTGGCCGATGTCGGCCGCCGCGGCGGCCTACGGGATCGGCTACGCCGCACTCGCCCTGGCCACGCTGGCCCCGATCGCCGACCTGCACGCCCGGGTCTCCCGCCGGCTGCTCGTCGCCCGGCCCCGCACCTCGCTCGCCCGGCGCGTCCAGGAGCTCACCACCACCCGGTCCGAGGCGCTGGACGCCCACGCCGCCGAACTGCGCCGGATCGAACGGGACCTGCACGACGGCGCCCAGGCCAACCTGGTGGCCGTCTCACTCCGGCTCGGCATGATCCGCCGGGCCCTCGACCAACGACCCGAACAGGCAGCGGAGTTGGTCGACTCCACCCAGATCGTCGCCGAACAGGCCCTGGAGTCGCTGCGCGCCCTGGTCCGCGGCATCCACCCTCCGCTGCTCGCCGACCGCGGCCTCGCCGAGGCCGTCCGCTCGCTCGCCGACCGCTGCGCCGTGCCCACCCGGGTGGAGCTCGACGCCCCGCCCCCGGCCGGGCCCCCGCCCCGCGCCCCGGCCGCCGCCGAGGCCGCGGCCTACTTCGTGGTCTCCGAGGCACTCGCCAACGTCGCCCGGCACAGCGGCGCCCGCCGCGCCCTGGTCCGGCTGCGGATCACCGCCGGGGCCATCGCCGTCCGGGTCGAGGACGACGGCCGGGGCGGCGCCGTCGAGGGCGCCGGCAGCGGGCTGCCCGGCCTGCGCCGACGGGTCGCCGCGTTCGACGGGAGCACCCGCCTGTCCAGCCCTCCCGGGGGCCCGACCGTACTGGAGGTGGAGGTCCCGTGCGGGTCCTGATCGCCGAGGACAACGCCCTGCTCCGCGAGGGGCTGGTCCTGCTGCTGAACAGCGAGGGCCACGAGGTGTGCGCGACCGTCGAACACGGTGACGACCTGTTGCCCGCCCTGCTCGACCACCGCCCCGATGTCGCCGTGGTCGACGTCCGGCTGCCGCCGGACTTCCGCGACGAGGGACTGCGCGCCGCCGTCGAGGCCCGTCGCCGGATACCCGCGCTGCCCGTCCTCATCCTCTCCCAGTACGTCGAACGCGCCTACGCCGCCGAGCTGTTGGCCCAGAGCGCCACCGGCGTCGGCTACCTGCTCAAGGACCGGGTCGGCCGCGCCGAGGAGTTCCTCCAGGCACTGGCCCGCGTCGCCGAGGGCGGCACCGCGATGGACCCCGAGGTCATCTCCCAGCTGATGGCCCACCACGCCGGACCCGATCCGCTGGCCGCCCTCACCCCGCGCGAACGCGAGGTGCTCGCCCTGATGGCCGAGGGCCACAACAACCCGACCATCGCCCGGCTGCTCTTCCTCGCCGAGAGTTCGGTGAACAAGCACATCGGCAGCATCTTCGGCAAGCTCGGCATGCCCACCCCCGACACCGGCCACCGCCGGGTGCGCGCCGTCCTCACCTACCTGCGCGCACTGGCGGACGACTGACCGTCCTCCTCTACCGCCGATCCGTCCTCCGCCTCCACCGGGCCGTCCTCCGCCTCCACCGGGCCGTCCTCCCGCGCCGCCCGACCGTCCGCCGAGGCCACCAGCCGCAGTTGCTCCTCCTCGACGATCAGCGCCGCCAACGACTGCTCCGACACGTCCACCGCCTCCGGGGTCGACTCCGCCACCTCGCTGCGCCGCGCGTAGTCGTCGAACAGCCGTCCCTTCACCCGCAGCAGGTCCAGCATCCGCTGGTCCACGCTGTCCGCCGCCAGCAGCCGGTGCACCCGCACCCGCCGGACCTGCCCCATCCGGCGGGAGCGCGCTATCGCCTGTTCCTCCAGGGTCGGCTTGACCTGCGGCTCGCAGAGGATCACCACCGAGGCCGCCTGGATGTTCAGCCCCACACCCCCGGCCTGGATCTGGCACAGCAGCACCGCGTGCCCGAGCGCGGCGCTGAACTCGTCCACCACCGACTGCCGCCGCACCGAATCCACGGAACCGTCGATCGGCCCGAACGCCCGCCGCTCCAAGGCGACGTGGACGGCCGCCAGGACATCGCGGAAGAACGAGAAGACCACCACCTTCCGCCCGCCGTCCGCCGCCTCCCGGACGATCTCCAGCAGCCGCCTCAGCTTGGCCGACTCCTCCGGCCGCGCGTACCCGGCCCGGCGCATCGCCGGGAAGTTGCCCGCCGCGACGGCCGCGCGGTAGGCGGCGAGGTCGGCGGGCGAGAACTCCTCCCACTCGTCCACGTGCACGACCTCGGGCAACTCGGTGAGCACGTCCCGCTGGTTGCGGCGCAGGTACGCCGGGGCCACCACCTTGCGGAAGGCCGCCGGCCCGGCGACCGCCGGACCGTACCCGATCCGCGGCACCAGCTCGGGCTGGAGGTACCGCACCAGGGCGCGGAACTCCTCCACCCGGTTCTCCATCGGCGTCCCGGTGAGGAACAGCACCCGCTCCACCCGATCCGCCCAGGCCGCCACCGCCTGCGAGCGCCGCGCGGCACGGTTCTTGACGAAGTGCGCCTCGTCCACCACGAGCAGGCCGACCGCGGCCGACGGCGCGACCTCCGCCGCCTCCAGCCGGCGCAGCCCGTCGAAGGTCACCACCGCGACCCCGCCCTCCCGGAGCCACTCGGCGAGCGCGGCCTCCCGCTCCGGGCCGTGCACCCGGTACGCCCGCAGGGTGCTGCGCGCCCCGATCTCCCGGGTCCAGTTGATCAGGACACTGGCCGGGCAGACCACCAGGAAGTGGGTGCTCCCGCGCGCCCGCAGGTGCGCCAGCACGGCGATCGCCTGCACCGTCTTGCCGAGGCCCATCTCGTCGCCGATGATCACCCGCTTCTGGGCCAGCGCGAAGCGCGCCCCGAACGCCTGGTAGCCGCGCAGCGAGACCCGGCAGTGGGAGTCGTCCAGCGGCTCGGCCCGGACCCGGTCCGACAGCGCCTCCGGCAGGAACCCCTCGGCGGCGCCGAGTTCGGCCCCGGCCTCCCCGGCGATCCCGCCGAGCACGCCGTAGTAGTCCGCCGAACGGAGCTCGAAGTCCGTCCACGCCTCGACCGGGTCCACCGGCGGGCGCAGCAGGTCGACCGAGGCCTGCGCCAGCAACACCGGGACCCGCCGCGCCCCGGACTCCGCCAGCACCTCCTCCAGCCGCTCCACCGCCGCCCGCGCCCGCGCCCGCCGCTCCCGCCCGGCGAACAGCCCCCGCCACACCCCGCGGGCCGGCCCGGCGTCCGCGACCAACGGCTCGACCTCCGCCCGGACCCGCTCCGCAGTCTCCCTGGCCCACCGCGCCTGCGGCCCGGCGGCCACCAGCCGCTGGAGCGCGACGACCAGCGCGGTGCTCGCCTCGTCCCGGCGCTCGACGTCCAGCCGCACCGCCACGCTCTGCTCGACGGCCCGGGTGATCTGCGCGGCGGCGGCGAGGGCCTGCGCGGCCGTCTGCGCCCCGACGCCCGGAATCAGCTGGAGCGCGTACGGGGAGGCCTCCGCCACCTGCCGCACCGTCCCCAGCCCGGCCGCCTCCAACGCCCCGACCCGCAGCCGCCCCTCCGTCACGTCCCGCAGCCGGCCCACCGCGATGGCGCCGAGTTCCTCCCGCACCAGCCCGTCCCGCAGCTCCACGTACGCCAGCCGCGCCTGCTCGACCACCGCCCGGTGGTCCGCCACCACCGCCCCGGCCGCCGCCCGCAGCTCCTCCGCCTCGGCGAGGACCACCCCGGGCCGCCGCCCATCCCGCCGCCGCTCCCCCACCACCCAGCTCCCGTCCCGCTCCGTACCCGAACCCCCATGATTCCATCCACCCGCCGACCCGACGGCCCGGCCGTCGACGGCCCGACGGCCCCCGCGGAGTCGCGTCCCTCTCCGGGCCCCGTCGTCGGCTCGGCGGAGGCCGGACACGCCGAAGTCCCCCCGGCGGTGCCGGGGGGACGGGGTGGTGACGGTGGCTGTCGCGTCGGCCGGGCCGGCGCTGCGGGGCGTCAGGCCCGGATGCGACGGAAGACCGCGACGAGCAGCAGCAGCGCGAGCGACAGGAGGATGCCGGCCTCGACGAGCTGGATGGGGACGAGGTGGTCGGCGGGGTGGTAGCGGGCCCAGGAGGCGACGGCGTCGGCGCAGCCGGGGTTGCCGTCGGAGGAGAAGAGGCAGTTGTCGGTGCTGACGCGGGTGCCGTCCGGCAGGATGATGCCGCGGCCGAGGCTCCAGGCGTTGGTCGGCTGCGGGATGCCCACGGCGGCGACCCGGTCCACCGCCGGGTAGAAGGAGGGGCGGGCCCAGATGACGAGGCCGTGGGCGACGCCCATGAGGGCGCCGGTGAGGAACATCGCGGGCACGGTGCGGCGGACGACCTGGCCGACCAGGACGCCGAGGACCAGTGCGAACAGGGACCAGGCGATCGGGGCGAGGCCGAGGACCGGGTAGGTGAACGCCTGGAACGGCGGGTCGAAGGCGGCCGGCCCGTGCACGATGTCGGTCCACCACACCCAGGTCATCAGCGTGGCGAGCACTCCGCTGAGGGCCAGGACGGCGATGCCGGGGACGGCGAGGCGGACGGCCAGCCAGCGCAGCGGGCCGACGGACTGCGCGCGGATCAGCCGGATGGTGCCGCGTTCGTACTCCTGGGCCAGCAGCGGGGCGCCGACGAACACGCCGATCAGCAGCGGGAGGAGGGTGACGGCGGGCTGGAAGACGTCGGTGTACCAGGAGACCGGGCGGTCGATCGGCTCGACGAGGTTCCAGCAGTACCTGCTGTTCCAGGACTCGGGACTCCAGCAGCCGGTCCGTTCCAGGACGTCCACGATGTCGCTGCTGGTGACGTGGATCCAGAGGAGGCCGGCCATCGCGAGGGCCAGCAGGGCGCCCAGCGTCCGCAGCAGCAGGCGGTTCTGCCGGAGCACCAGCCAGAACAGCCCGCGCAGTCCGGGCCGCGCGGGGGCGGCCGGAGCGGTGGCGCGATCGGTCAGGAGGGTCGCGCTCACGCGGCCACCCCGTTCCGCTGCTCCGGGGCGGCGGGCGCCCGGAGGTAGCCGAGCAGCAGGTCCTCCAGGCTCGGCCGTTCGCTCTCCCACGGTCCGTCCGGTGGTTCGGGGGCGCGGACCAGCGCGATGGTCCGGCGTCCGCTGGTCCGCGTCTCGACCACCGACTCGGCGGCGAGGGCGGCGCCCTCGGCGGTCGGCCCGGTGACCAGGTGGTGCCCGTCGAGGATCTCCTCCAGGTCGCCGGCCAGCCGGACGCGTCCGCGCTGGATGAGGAGCAGGTGGTCGATGACGCCGTCCAGTTCGGGGAGGATGTGCGAGGACAGCACGATGCTGGTGCCGCGCTCGGCGGCGGCCGACATCAGGGTGCCCATCAGCTGGTGCCGGGCGAGCGGGTCGAGGTCGGCCATCGGCTCGTCGAGGAGCAGCAGGTCGGGGAGCTTGCCGAGGGCGAGGGCGAGGCAGACCCGGGTCCGTTGGCCGCCGGAGAGCGAGCCGATCCGCGCTTTGGGGTTCAACTCGCCCTGGTCGATGACCTGCTGGACCAGGTGCTCGTCCCAGATCGGGTTGAGCTCGCGGCCCATCCGCAGCGTCTCGGCGACGGTGAGGCCCGGGTACAGCGGCTTGTCCTGCGGCACGTAGGCGACCCGGGCGCGCAGCTCGGGCGCACCGGCTGCGGCGCCGAGCACCATCAACTGCCCTTCGGTGGGCTTGAGTTGACCGGCGGCGAGGGAGAGCAGGGTGCTCTTGCCGGCCCCGTTGGGGCCCACCACGCCACAGATCCGCCCCGCCGGGACGGTGACGTCACAGTCGCGCAGGGCCCAGCCTCCGCGGTACTTCCTGCCCAGGCCCGCGGCCACCAGCGCCGCGCCCGGGTCCGGATTCGACGCCGACGCGGGCGCCGACGCGGGCGCCAGGGTCGTCGGGTCGTCCACCCGGTCGGTCATCGGGTCGTCCACCCGGTCCCCCCACTGTTCTCAGTTCGGTGTTGCCGCGGAGTCGGAAGCCCTGGAGCCCGGAGCCCCCGAGCCCGGGGCCCCGGAGCCGGAGACCCCGGTGTCGAAGCGCTGCTCCAGGACGGAGGCCATCAGCGCGGCGATGTCCTCGCGCTCCAGCCCGGCCTCACGGGCCTGGTCCACCCAGGCGACCAGGCCCGCGCGCAGCGGCCCGTCCGCCGCCGCCCCCGGCCGGGCGAGCGAACGCCGGACGAAGGTGCCGAGCCCCGGGCGGGGCTCGACCAGCCCTTCGCGTTCGAGTTCGCGGTAGGCCTTCAGCACGGTGTTGGGGTTGATCGCGGTCAGCTCGACCACCTCCCGGGCGGTCGGCAGTTTGTCCCCGGGCTGGAGCAGCCCGAGCCGCAGGGCTTGCTTGGTCTGCTGCACGATCTGCTGGTACGTGGAGACGCCACTGCGCCGCTCGATGCGGTACTCGATCACCCGCGATTCGGCCTTTCACTAGTTCAATAGCGGAATAGTGGCCCACCGCGACGCGTCGGTCAAGCCGGGCCCGAGGAGTGTCCCCGCTCGAAGCGCTCAGGGCCGCTGGAGCAGCAGCAGGCCGTCCCGGTCGACCAGCGGCCGGTAGCCCCGATCCCGGTAGACGGCCAGCATCCGCGCCGTGTCGGCGGTCGCGCACGGGGACTGCACACTGGGATCGCGCAGGTCGACGGCCACCCACTGCGGCCCGGGGCCCACCGGCCGCTGACACACCAGGGTGACCTCCGCCCGGCCGGCGAGCTGGGCCGCCAGCCGGTTGGAGGCGGCGACGGTGGCGCCGTCGGGTATCCGGTGGAGCAGCGCCCGGGTCTCGGTGAGCCGGGGCGAGGTGCGCCACGCCTCCGGCATCACCACCTCGTGCAGCGGGTAGAGCGGCAGCGTCACCGCCGTCACCAGGGCGCTGACGGCGAGCGCACGGCGGACCCGTCGGACGTCGGAACGCCGCAGCACGTCGACCAGGGCCGCCAGCGCGACCGGCATCAGCACCGCGCTGTAGTGGTAACTGACGCCCCAGTAGTGCGAGTTGGTCGAGAAGAGCCGCCAGGCGAGGGTGGGCACGGCGAGCAGGAAGAGCGGCGAGCGCACGCCGACGAAGCCGGCGGTCGCGGCGAGCAGGAGCAGCAGCAGCCACTTGACCGGCGGCCACCCCAGCCGCAGCGGCAGCCCCCAGGGCGAGGGCTGCCCGCCGCCGTCCAGCTGCCGCCAGTAGTCGAAACCCCCGCCCGGGTTGAAGGCCGGCAGCACGACCAGCACGGTGAGCACCGTCGCGGTGAGGCCGAAGGCGGCGAGGGCGAGCCCGGGCAGCGGGCTGCGCCGCCGTTCCCGCCGGGCCTGCCAGGCGATCAGGACACCGACGGCTGCCACCGTCAGGCCCAGGTCCTCCTTGACCAGCACCAGCGGCAGCGACCAGAGCGCCGCGGCGAGCGGTCGGCGACGGCCGAGCGCGGTGGCCGCGAACGCGAGCAGCGGCACGGCGAAGGCGATCTCGTGGAAGTCGTCGGCCGCCGCCCGGACGATCCCCCAGGAGGCCCCGGTGGCGCAGCCGACGACCAGCGCCGCCTTCGGTCCGGCCGCCTCGTGGGCCCAGCGGGTCAGCGGGACGACGGCCGACGCCATCAGCAGCGCCTGGGCGAGGACCAGGGTGAGCGCGCTCGGGAAGGCCCGGTAGGCGGGGGCGAGGAGCGCGATCAGCGGGTGGAAGTGGTCACCCAGCAGGTGGTAGCCGGGCCCCTTGAGCGGCACGATCGGCGCCTGGCCGTGTGCGTACGCCCGGACGGCCTGCTCGAAGATCCCCAGGTCGTAGGCCTTGCTGAGGCCGCGCCGGTACCGGTTGACGGCGACGCAGGCGTAGAGCGCGGCGAACGCGGCGGCCAGCCCCCAGGCGAGCACGGCGGGCCGGCGGGCGGACCCGGCGACGCGGGGGGCGAGGGGCCGCGCGGCCGGGAGAGCGGCCGGGCGGCGGGCCGCGCTCGAACGGATTCGGGGCGGGGAGACGGACGTGACCATCGGCAAAGTACCCTTTCACTATTCGATTAGTGGAAGGGTGGTGGAAGTCCGAGCACCCGTCAAACCCGGCCGGGCGACGCCGACCGGGCCTTCGGGCTGCCCTCCGAGGCGCGCGACGCCCCCTCACTCCGCCCAGTCGGAGCCCTTGATCACCTCCACGAAGTCACCGCGCTCGAAGCCGGGCACGAAGTGCGCGAGCACGTCCGCCTTGACGTTGCCGAAGGTCGTCTCCGGGCGGTCCCTGACCCCCTCGGTGAACGCGGCCAGGATGCGGTTCTTGAAGTCCGGCCGCGGATGGGCCGCCACCACGGCCTCCCGCCGCGCGGCGGGGACCGCGTGGTAGCCGATCCCCAGCACGTCCAGCTCCACCCCCCGGGTGACCAGGGCGATCTCCGGCGCCATGCGCAACGGGATCTCCGGGGTCGTGTGCAGGGCGATGGCGGTCCAGACCCTCTCGGCCGGCTCCCCGGCGATGCCGTGGGCGACCAGGAAGCGGCGGGCCTCGTCGGCGCCGTCGATCTCGAAGCGCTGGTCGGTCCGGGCGAAGCGCCCGGTGAGGCCGAGGTCGTGGAACATCGCGCCCACGTACAGCAGCTCCGGGTCGAACTCCAGCCCCTGCTCGGCGCCGCGCAGCGCCCCGAACAGGAACACCCGGCGTGAGTGGTCGAACAGCAGGGGCGAGGCCGCCTCCCGCACCAGTTCGGTCGCCTCCCGGGCCAGGGTGCTGTCCGGGACGCGCACGCCCGCGATCGTCTCGTTCGTCATGGTTCCTCCGCTTCCGGGGGCCGTTCGGCCGATTCCCTCCACCCTCGCCCTCGGGCGTAGGCTGCCGCCATGTCGGTACGGACAGCCGGACCTCGGATTCGGACATGACGCACCAGGTCGCCTTCCTCGTGTTCGACGGGGTGACGCTGCTCGACGTCAGCGGTCCGCTGGAGGTCTTCCACCAGGCCGGACGGCTCGGCCACCGGTACGGGACCGTCCTGGTCTCCCCCGGCGGCGGCACCGTCACCACCTCCAACGGCGTGGCCCTGGCCGACACCGCCGCCCCGCGCGACCTCCCGGACCGCCTCGGCACCCTGGTCGTCGCCGGAGCCGACCACCTGGCCGCCCGGAGCCCCGACGACCACCTGCTCGCCGCCGCGGAGAGCCTCGCCGGACGGGCCCGCCGGGTCGCCTCGGTGTGCAGCGGCGCCTTCGTGCTCGCCGCCCTGGGACTGCTCGACGGACGCCGCGCCACCACCCACTGGCGCCACGCCGCCGCCCTCGCGCTCCGTCACCCCGGGGTACGGGTCGAACCCGACGCCCTGCACATCCGGGACGGCCGGTACCACACCAGTGCCGGGATCAGCGCGGGCATCGACCTCGCCCTCGCCCTGGTCGAGCACGACCACGGTGCCGAGGCCGCCCGCGCCATCGCCCGCGAGTTGGTCGTCTTCATGCAGCGCCCGGGCGGCCAGTCGCAGTTCTCCACCGCCCTCGCCACCCCGCCCGCCCGGAGCGGCCCACTGCGCGCCCTCACCGACGCCGTCCTCGCCGACCCCGCCGCCGACCACAGCCTGCCCGCGATGGCCGCCACCGCCGCCGTCAGCACCCGCCACCTGGCCCGGCTGTTCCAGGCCGAGCTGCACACCACCCCGGCCCGCTGGGTCGAGCGCGTCCGCCTCGACCGCGCCCGGCAGCTTCTCCTCGACGGCCACGGCGTCACCGCCGCCGCCCGGCTCAGCGGCCTGGGCAGCGACGAGACCCTGCGCCGCGCCTTCGCCCGGCAGTTGGGCACGACGCCCACCGACTACCGCAACCGCTTCGCGACCACCAGCGGCGCCGACACCGACGCCGACGCCGACGCCGACGCCGACGCCGACATGTGACGAGCCATCGGCACCACCGGTTCCGTCCGCCGAGGCCACCGCCGGTGTCCGATACGGGATGCCGAGGGACCGCCGCCCCCTGTGGCCCGCCGACCCGCCGACCCGCCGACCCGCCGACCCCGCGGAAGCGTTGACGTCGGATTCGCGCCAGCCCAACCCCCGGTCGGCCTGGTGGACTTCGGGACGAACCCAGCACCGACCGACAGGACCCCGGCATGCCGACCGGCACCACCCCGCGCTCCGCTCCGCCCGCCCCGAGGACCCCGGCCCGGGACGGCGGACCGCTCGCCGTCCTCGCCGTCACGACGGGCGTCTTCTCCATCGTCACCACCGAGATCCTGCCGATCGGCCTGCTGACCCCGATCGGCGCCACCTTCCGGATCTCCGCCGGTACGGCCGGGCTGATGATGACCCTGCCCGGCATCGTCGCCGCCGTCGCCGCGCCCGTGGTGACCGTCGCCACCAGGCGCGCGGACCGGCGGACCATGCTCTGCGCGCTGATGCTGGTCCTGACCCTGGCGGACCTGCTCAACGCTTTCGCCCCCGCCTACTGGGCGGTGCTGACCGCCCGGATCGCGCTCGGGCTGGTCATCGGGGCGTTCTGGTCGATCGGCTCCGGGCTCGCCCCGCGTCTCGTCCCGGAGGACCGGCAGGCCCGAGCCCACACGGTGATCTTCTGCGCCGTCCCGCTGGGTTCGGTGCTCGGGGTACCGACGGGCGTGTTCCTCGGCTCGGTGGCGGGCTGGCGGGCGGCTTTCCTCTCGATGGCCGGGCTGACCCTGCTCGCCCTGGCCGCCCTGCTGCGCTCACTGCCGCCGCTGCCCCCGCTCACCACCACCGGCCTGGGCGTGCTGCGCGGACTGCTCGCTGCCCGGGGCACCCGCACCGGCATCGCGGTGACCCTCCTGATCGTGCCGGCCCACTTCGGCAGCTACACCTACGTCGCCCCCTTCCTCGCCTCCACCACCCACGCCGGCGACCGCCTGCTCACCGGCCTGCTGCTGGTCTACGGCGCCGCCGGACTGCTCGGCAACGTCCTGGCCGGTGGCCGGGTGGCAAGGGCACTGCGGCCGGTGTTCGGCACCGCCGCCGTCCTGCTCGCCTGCGCGGCCCTGCTGCTGCCGCCGCTGGGCACCGACACGCCGGGCGCCGCCGTCCTGCTGACGCTCTGGGGCCTGGCGTACGGCGCCGTCCCGGTCTGCTCGCTCAGCTGGTTCCTCGCCGCGGCCCCGCACGCTCCGGAGGCCGCCGGCGTGGTGTTCACCTCCGTGTTCCAGGCCGGCCTCTCGATCGGCGCGCTGACCGGCGGCCTGGTGGTGGACCACTCCTCCCCCGGCACCGTCATGCTGCTCGGCGGAGCGGTCGCCCTGCTCGCCGCAGCCGCCGTCGGCCGGTACGGCCACCGGGTCCGTCCCGAGCCGTCGCCGTGACCGTCCTGACCCCGGCCCCTGGTCCTTCGCTCCGCACACGGTGAGAATGCCGGGGTGCCGCCCGTCCATCCGGCCTCACGGCAGGGCGGGCGAACAGACCCGGCCGGGACGGTCCCGGGCGGCCGAGGACGGAAGGACGGCGAGCGGATGGACCCGGCGTTCCACGGACGGCTCGGCGACTACCAGAACGAGATCTACCTGAACGGGCTCGGCGGCGTCCTGCCCACGATGCCGATGACCTTCGCCGAACTGGAGGCGCGGGCGAGCGCGGCGCTGGCCGCCCCGGTCCTCTCCTACGTCGCGGGCGGGGCCGGCGACGAGTCCACCCAGCGGGCGAACGTCGCCGCCTTCGAGCGGGTGGGGCCTGGTGCCCCGGATGATGGTCGGCGCGAGCACCCGGGACCTCTCCGTGGACCTGTTCGGCCTGAGGCTCCCCACCCCGCTGTTCATGGCGCCGATCGGGGTCATCGGCCTGTGCGCGCAGGACGGCCACGGAGACCTGGCCACCGCCCGGGCCGCCGCCCGGACCGGAGTGCCGATGGTCGCCTCCACCCTGACCGTCGATCCGCTGGAGCGGGTGGCCGCCGAATTCGGCGAAACCCCCGGCTTCTTCCAGCTCTACACCCCCACCGACCGGGCACTGGCCGAGAGCCTGGTGCACCGGGCCGAGGCCGCGGGCTACCGGGGCATCGTCGTCACCCTGGACACCTGGGTCACCGGCTGGCGCCCGCGCGACCTGGCCACCGCCAACTTCCCCCAGCTGCGCGGCCACTGCCTGGCCAACTACACCTCCGACCCGGTGTTCCGCGCCCGCCTCGCCAAAGTCCCCGAGGAGGCCCCCCGGGCGGCCGTCCTGGAATGGGTCGGTATCTTCGGCAACCCACTGACCTGGGACGACCTGCCCTGGCTGCGCTCGCTCACCGACCTGCCGATCCTCCTCAAGGGCATCGGCCACCCCGAGGACGTCCGCCGTGCCAGGGACGGCGGCGTCGACGGCGTCTACTGCTCCAACCACGGCGGCCGCCAGGCCAACGGCGGTCTGGCCGCCCTCGACCTGCTCCCCGACGTGGTCGAGGCCGCCGACGGCCTGCCGGTCCTCTTCGACTCCGGCATCCGCTCCGGCGCCGACGTCGTCAAGGCCCTCGCCCTCGGCGCCACCGCCGTCGGCGTCGGCCGCCCCTACGCCTACGGCCTGGCCCTGGAGGGCACCGACGGGATCGTGCACGTGCTGCGCTCCCTGCTCGCCGAGGCAGACCTCCTGATGGCCGTGGACGGCTATCCGACCCTCGACTCCCTGCGCGCGGACGGCGCGCTGCGCCGGACCTGACATCCCGTTGACGAACCCCCCGGCAACAAGCGGGCCTTGCCGGGACATTCGGGACGGCCCTACGCTCGAACGCACAAATCGGGTCCGTACGTCCACCTGCGCTGGGAGGTCCGCCATCATCCGCGTCCTGCTGACCGCCTTCGAACCATTCGGCCGAGATCCCCTCAACTCGTCCCTGGAGGCGGGCCGGCTGGTCGTCGCCGGTCCGCCGGCCGGAGTGGCCCTGGAGTTCGCCGAGTTGCCCTGGGTGTTCGGCGACTCCGTCACCGAACTGCGCCGGGCGGTGGCCCGGTTCGAACCGGACCTGGTCATCGCCACGGGCCAGGGGGGCAACCGCCCCGACCTCACGGTCGAGCGGGTCGCGATCAACCTCGACGACGCCGTCCGGGCCCCCGACCGGACGGGCAACCAGCCGGTGGACCAGCCGGTCGTGCCGGACGGCCCGGCCGCGTACTTCTCCTCCCTTCCGGTCAAGGCCTGCGTGGAGGCGATCCAGCAGGCCGGCATCCCCGCGACCGTCTCGCACACCGCGGGCACCCACGTCGGCAACCACGTCTTCTACGGGCTGGCACACCTGATCGCCACCGAACGCCCGGAACTGCACGGCGGGTTCGCGCAACTGCCGTACCTGCCGAGCCAGACCGCCGACCGGGAGCGGAGCACGTCGATGTCGGCCGAGACCGCGGCCGAGGGGGTACGCATCCTGATCCGCAGCGCCGTCGCCACCCTCCATCCGCCGACCGCCGGCCCGGTGGCCGCACCGCGCCGACGAGCCTGGCTGCCCCGCCGCGGCGGCTGACCGCCGCCCGACCTCCTCGTCCCCGCGTGCTCAACTTCGGCTCACTGCGGGGGACTTCGTCTCCGATGACCTTGTCGACGAAGCCTCCGAAGTACGGCGACTGCCCTATGCTCGCCGCATGGTGACACGGTGGGGAGAGCACGTACGCCGGAGGCCGGCGCTCGGGGCGGTGGAACTCGCGGTGGGGTGGCAGGGCGTGGTGGTGCTGGTGGCGAAACTGCTGCCGCCGCTGACACCGCACTGGTTCCCGCAGTTGGGTCCGACGGTGGTCAACCTGGTGGCCGCCGCGGTGATGTTGGCGCTGCTGCGGGCCTGGGGGCTGACGCAGGCCGCGGGCGTGACGACGTGGGGCCGGCTCGCCCGCTGGCCGGTCCTGCTACCGCTCGTGGTGGTGTCCGGCCTCGCGGCGCTGCCCGGTCTCACCGGTGACGCGCCGACGCTGATCGGCGGGGTGGCACTCACCCTCGGCGTCGGCCTCAGCGAGGAGTTGGGCTACCGCGCGCTGATCCTCGAGGTCGCACAGCCGCTGGGCGCGGTGCGCGCGGTGGTGCTGAGCACGGTGCTGTTCGGAGTGGAACACCTGGACAACTACCTGTTCTTCGGGGCGTCCTGGGACAACACCCAGTGGCAGGTGCTGTCGGCAGGCCTGTTCGGCTTCTGCCTCGCCGGGGCGCGCCTCGTCATCGGAAGCATCTGGCCACTGGTCCTGGTCCACGCCCTGGCGGACTACCTGCAGATCTACTCGCCCGGCCGGACCCCGGACTGGCTACAGGTGCTCGACATCGTGGTCAACCTCGCGCTGGGCCTCGTACTGCTGCACCGTCACGTGCGGCACGCGCCGACGCCGGAGCCGGAGCCCGAGCCGGCCGGCGGCGCTCCTCTCCAGCCATAGGCCGGAAATGCCCCGGAAACGCGAAGAACCCCCATCCGGAAACCGGATGGGGGTTCATTCACAATAATTGTTCGGCGGCGTCCTACTCTCCCACAGGGTCCCCCCTGCAGTACCATCGGCGCTGTGAGGCTTAGCTTCCGGGTTCGGAATGTAACCGGGCGTTTCCCTCACGCTATGACCACCGAAACACTATGAAACTGTCAACCGCACACCCGAATAATCAGGCGGGTCGTTGTTTCAGAACAACACAGTGGACGCGAGCAACTGAGGACAAGCCCTCGGCCTATTAGTACCGGTCAACTCCACCCCTCACAGGGCTTCCATATCCGGCCTATCAACCCAGTCGTCTACTGGGAGCC